>QMMB01000052.1 GCA_003647035.1 Deltaproteobacteria bacterium
ATTGTCGGAGGAGACGAACTCGACCCCCCCCGCCGTCTTGGAAGCCAGAAGATCGGGGTGATCGGTCAGCACCCTGCCCACGCCAGCAGCTTTGGCGAGCGCGACGAGCGCCTTGTCCCAATCTTCGATGAAAAACTCCTCGGTCGGCACGACGTCCACCAGACTGCGAAGGGTCGCCATCTGCTGCGCGACAGCCCCGTCTTTGAACTCGGGCATTGCGCGAAGCATCGACTCGACGCGCTCCATGACCCAGCCCGATGCCTTTGGCTTGCTAGGGCCTCCAAGGGCGCGCCGAACCACGTGCTCAGGCGGGGAGCCGAGCGCAACCGACGCGTTGACGTAAATGTCGGGGGCCAGAACGACGTCCATGTTGCGACTCTAACACGGACGATACTCACGTGACATACTAGCGCCATGGTCATGCCCGTACGCGTTTGTTTCATTTGCCTGGGGAACATTTGCCGATCGCCCACCGCCGAAGCGACGATGCGCCGACTGCTCGAAAAGGAGCAGCTCACCGCTCACATCGAGATCGACAGCGCGGGAACGGGGGACTGGCACGTCGGGGAGCCACCGGACCGTCGCGCGACAGCCGCCGCCAAACGCCGGGGCATCGAGATGGGCGGGCGGGCGCGTCGAGTGGTGGCGAAGGACTTCGAGCGCTTCGACTACGTGATTGCTATGGACCGCGCGAACCGAAGTGACCTCTTGCGATTGGCGCCGAGCCCGGCCGGCAAGGCCAAGGTCGAGCTTTTTCGCAACTACGATCCCGTGTCACCCCGCGACGCCGAAGTCCCGGACCCGTACTACGGCCAAGGCGACGGTTTCGAGACGGTCCTCGACATCTGTGAGGCGGCGTCCCGAGGGCTCCTCCGAGATATCCGAGACAATCACTCGCTATGATTCCGGAGCTGCGCGACGCGGTCGGACGCCAACTGGGCACGCGGGTGCTCGAGGCGACGCGACTCGGCGGCGGAGACATCAACGACGCATTCGAGGTTTCGCTAGAAGACCGAACGCGGATCTTCGTCAAGACGCATCCCGATCCGCCCGGCGGCATGTTCGGAGCGGAGGCGCGCGGGCTCCGCTGGCTGGAAGAAACCAAGGCGATTCGCATCCCGCGCGTCATCGCATTCTCTGACGAACAGCCGGCGTACTTGGCACTCGAGCTGCTGACGCCAGCGCAACCTCAACCCGATTTCGAAGAGGCGCTGGGGCATTCCCTGGCCGCCTTGCACGCGTTTGGCTCACCATCGTTCGGTCTGGACCATGACAATTTCATCGGCCGCCTACCGCAGACGAACGCGACGGCCGACGATTGGGCATCGTTCTACTGGACGTCCCGGATCGAGCCGCAACTGCGTCTCGCGACCGACCGTGGCTTGATCGACGGCGAGACCCATGCGCGTTTCGACTCACTTCGGCGCGTTCTTCCCGAGCGCGTCGGACCTGGTGAACCTCCGTCGCGCCTCCACGGAGACCTCTGGGGCGGAAACCTCCACGTGGACGAACAGGGACGGCCGTGTTTGATCGACCCCGCCGTCTACGCCGGGCACCGAGAGATCGATTTGGCAATGATGCGACTGTTTGGTGGGTTCGGCGAACGCGTGTTTGCCGCGTACGAGGACGCATCACCGCTCGCGCCCGGCGCCAGCGATCGGGTTCCTCTCTACCAGCTCTACCCGTTGATGGTGCACGTCAACCTCTTCGGCGGGTCCTACGTAGACTCGGTGAGGCGCGCGCTCTCGGCTTGCGTCTGAGGCTCCGCGCGGCCGCCGGACAGTTCTTGACACCCGGGAAACGGAGGCCCAGATACTCTTGATGGGTAACTCGGCAGCGGTTCTGTTGGTCGACCACGGCAGCCGGCGAGCCGAAGCCAACGCGCTGCTCGGCCAGGTCGCCGCGCTCGTGAAGCAACGCCTCGGCGCCGGAGGCATCGTCGAGCCGGCGCACATGGAGATCGCAGAGCCCACGATCGCGCAAGGCTTCACCCGCTGCGTCGAGCAAGGCGCGACCAGGGTCGTCGTACATCCGTTCATGCTTGCGCCGGGACGGCACGTGATGGAGGACCTCCCCCGGTTGGTCGCTGAGGCAGCCCAGCTGCACGCCGGCGTGGAATTCACGATGGCAGCCCCGCTCGGGAGCCACACGGGCATCATCGATGCGGTGATCGACCGATGCGACGCGGCACTTGGGGGCGGGGAGCCCGGCAGGCGCTAGACCGGTCTAGGGAATGAGGACCACCTTACCTGTGGTTTTTCTGGCGCCCAGCGCGTCGAGCGCATCCTTGGCGTCCACCAGCGGATGGGTCGCCGATACCAGCGGCGCGATCTTGCCGGCGGCGTACAGCTGCGAAAGCGCTGCCTGGGCCTCCTGAAGCACCTGCGGATCTTTGCCGAAGTAGAGCCCCCAATGTAGCCCGACCAACGAGAAGTTCTTCACGAGCACGCGGCTCATCTTCGCCGACGGAATGCGCCCACTCGCAAAGCCAATGACGAGAAGTCGCCCTTCGAAGGCGATGCACTTGGTCGAGAGGTCGAACGTGTCCCCGCCGACGGGGTCGTAGACGACGTCGGCGCCACGCCCGTCGGTGAGCTCCTTGACGCGTTCGACCCATTGCTCGTCGCGGTAGTTGAGGACGACGTCAGCGCCGTTCTTCTTCACGAGGTCGAGCTTGTCCTGTGTGCCCGCCGTACCGATGACACGCGCGCCCAACGCAACACCGATCTGAACGGCTGCAAGGCCGACGCCGCCCGCTGCGGCGTGCACCAAGAGTGTCTCCCCTTCCCGCAGGTTGGCCCGGTGCACGAGGCCGACGTACGAAGTCTGATAGACGATGCCCATCGCGGCGGCTTCCTCGACCGTCATGCGTGGCGGCATGGCAAAGACGCGCTCCTGCGGAGCAGCCACCGTGGACGCGAAACCGCCGTACTCGAGCAGCGCGCTCACGCGATCACCGACCGCAAACCGATCGACCCCTTCGCCCAGCTCACGGACAATGCCCGCAACTTCCGCACCGGGTGAGAACGGCAACTCTGGACGAACCTGGTACTTGCCCTGCGTGATCAGGATGTCGAAGAAGTTGCAACCCGCCGCGCCCACATCGATCACGACCTGACCGGGTGCAGCTCGCACCGCATCCAGCTCCTCGCGCTCCAGGGCGCCCGGACCTCCGAGCTCACGGACGACCATCCTGTACATGGGCGCGAAGTTTGCCTGTAAAAACGGGCCGCGACTAGCAGGTCACGCCAAAAATGGCTTCCTGCTGGTATAACGGACCGGTGGTCGGGCAAAAACAGAAGCGCTCGTTGCCAGCGGGTGTCATTCCTGCGCGTCGGCAAGATGATGCCGAGGACGACGGGTCCCGCGTCCGCGCCAAGGCACCGCCACCCATAGAGGAAGGCTCGCGCACCCACGCGATACCCCACGAGACCCCGGCCGAGCATGCTCAGAAACTGGTTGCTGAGCTGCTCACGCTTGGTCCTGACGAGATCGCTCCTGTTGTCAGGCGCCTCCTCCCGCTCGGCAACTTCGCCCTCGAAGAGATCGCCGTGCATTTCCCTGGGACACTTTGGCGCCCTTCCCTCGCCACCGATTCACGCCTTCCGCGGCCGGAAGAGATCTCGGCGAGCGCGGCGGCACTCGCCACGTTCGGAGAGGAGGCGATTCCCTACCTTGCGCGCATGATGCGTCACTCGAGCGCAAACGTCCGATACTACGCCGCCGTCATTTGCGGGTCATACGCGAACACCCGGCTGATCGCGCCACTCATGCAAGCCTCTTTGGATGAGGATCGGGAGTGTCGCCGGGTCGCGCTTCATCTGTTGAGTGCATACCAACACGAGCCCGAATACCGGAGCGCGTTGGTGGAGCTCCGCCGCTGCGCCGCCGACATTGCGTTGCCACTCGGTGTGAGACGGAGGGCGATCTCCGCCTTGACCCAGCTACGCGACGGGGCATCGGCGCCGCTATTCGTGGACTTACTAGCTGACGCCGACCGCGGCATCGCGACCGCGTGCCGCGTGGGCCTTAGGGTGCTCACCGCGCACGATTTCGGATTTTCCCGTGACCCCTGGCTCCGGTGGCTGTCCGAGCGCGGGCAAGAGATTCGCGTTCAATGGCTGATCGAAGGGCTCGGCGACAGTCGTACCAATGTTCGACTCCTGGCGTCGCGCGAGCTTTGGCAGTTGACGAGGTTCCTGCAGCCTCTTTCGGAAACGGCCCAGCGCGAGGAATTTCTCGCTACCCAGCAAAACTATGAACGCTGGTGGACGAAAAGCCACTCGGAGTAACTACAACGCCCTGGCGTCGCGTAGTGACGCGCGCAGCGGGCCGACCCCTTCGAACAGGACGGAACGAATCCCAACCTTCCGCGCGGCTTCGCAGTTGCCGACGCGATCATCGATGAATACGCAGTGCTCGGCAGTGACGCCCAGCTCGTTCAACACGTGCTCGTACGCCGCGGATTCTGGCTTTCTCAAACCGGTCATGCACGAGACGAATGTCCACTCGAGAAACCGCGACGGGCTCAGTCGCTCCTCGATCAGCCGGTACCATACGGGATAGTTCGAGAAGGCGTGCATGGTGACCCCGATACCGGAGAGCTCGGCGAGAAGCTCCTCGACGCCGGGCAGCCATCGGTACGACGCACGAATGGTACTGACGAACCTCTTTCGATCGAAGTCGCGACCGTCTGCGAAGAAATTCACGAGAAAGTCTTCTTCGGAGCGCTCACCCAGCTCGAACTCCACCCATGCGCGCGGATGCTTCGCCTCGAGCAGCTCGTCGAACGTCATCCCGAAGAACTCGGGCATCTCCGCGAAAAACGGGTCCTGGACGAGAGTGCCCATGACGTCCCAAAGCACGATAGGGCGCATGACCTTACCCTACCGCGCGTTGTTCCAAGCCGTGGCGGCGAAGTTTGTCGAGGAACGTCGTGCGCTTCAACCCCAGCATGCGTGCGGCCTCGCTCTTGTTGCCCCCGGACCGAAGGAGAGCTCGCTCGAGCAGTCGACGCTCGACCTCGACGTAGGTGCCACTCAATGACTCCCCTTCATGGGCGGCTGGCCACGCCAGTGGAGGCAAGTCGTTGACGGCGATCGTCTTTGCGGAGGCTTCGGCGACTGCAAGCTCGATCACCAGCTCGAGCTCCGCAACGTCGCCGGGCCAGTCGTGGTCGACCAAGGCCTCCATGGCGCGCTGCTCGATGCCCACGGGGTCACGCGCCAGGACGCGGCACGCCCGGTCGATCGCGAGCAGGACAAGCGAGGGAACATCTTCACGTCGTTCACGGAGCGACGGGATCGTCAAACCGGGCCCGGACAAAGAGTTGGCCAGGTTCGGGTCGAGCGCGCCGCGGCGCTGCAACTCGCCCATCGGCGCGCGGGAAGTCGCGATCATCCGAGGCCGCATGGACGGAGAAACTGTGCAGTCGTCCGGGCCCGTCCCATCCTCTGCCAGCGCTTGTGCAAGGCGCGCCTGAGCGGGCTTGGGCAAGGCCGGCAGATCACGCAGGAGCAACGTACCGCCGGCGGCGGATTGAAACCAACCCGTGCGGCGCTCGGCCTCCGAGCCGAAGAGCAGGCTCATCACTTGATCCAAAGGCGCCGCCGAACAATCCGCTACGACGAACGGCGACTCCCATCGTGGCCCGCGGTCGTGGATGAAGCGCGACACCGGCAACACCGGCGAGCCCGCGGGCGCAATCAAGAGGACGGGGTCGTTCACCCGGGCCAGCTCGATAGCACGCGTCTGAACGCGCCTCATCGACTGACTGTACGCAACGTGCAGGGTCTGATCTTCAGCAAGCCCGCGGCCTAGTACGTCGCACTGCCCTCGAAGCTGCTCGAGCTCTCCTTCGAGCATCGTGATTCGGTCTTCGGCGTCCCTCCTCAAGGAAGAGAGGCGATGAATCTGTGTGTCGGCCCGGCGTTGAGCGAGTGCCGACGCGAGTGCACCGCCGAGCGAATCCCCCAAGCGGCCAAGCTCTTCGAGCTCGACGCGCGAGAGCGTTCCGGACGAACCGATCGAGGGCAAGAACAGCAACCCCTCGATGTGCTCGAGGTGGACACACGGGAGCACGCACCCGATCGACCGGCTCTGCATCGCGCTCAGCGCCTCCCGAACGGACGGCTCCCGAACCACCCTGTCCCGAAGGCTCCCGAGGTCGAGAATGCTGTGATGATCATTGGCGAACAGGAGCCGCGTGACGGCATCGGGGGCCTCCCCGGTCCTGACATTCGCGCGATCCCCAACATCCAGCCGAACCCGAAGCGGAGGCTCCAACGTGTAAAGCTCGGACGAGCCATTGGCGCTCTCGAACGCCCTCTTCAGCGGCACGAGAACCCCCGAAGCGATGTCCTCGAGCGTGGCGCCACCAACCAGGCTGAGCCTCGCTACTTCGGCAGCATCCACAAGGTGGCCGGACGTGCTCCAGACCGCGCGGGTCGAGAGCCTTCGCGCAAGCGAGAACGACACCCACCAAAGAACGCCGGATCCGAGCGCGAGGGCGCCTAGCTGCCAACGCCCGAGCGGAGCCTCCGGCACGAACACATAAGTCGCAACGAAGCACACCGCGCATGCCGCGATCGCCGGAACACCGACACTGCGCAACGAGCGCCATCGCGGATCGATCCAAGCGAGGTGCCCGAGCCAAAGCAACGAGGCAACGGCGAACTCGACGGACGTCGCCAGCGAACCCGCGAATGGGCCGAGCCACGCATATGCCAGCCCGACAGCCAAGCTGACGAGCGCAATGCCCGACAGCGCGCCCTCGACCGCGTGACCTCTCCCAGCAAGCACAATTTGATGGAGCGCCCCCGTCGCCAGGATACCCATCACTACGACAACGCCGAACGTCGACCCGGGAAGGAGGCCCTCTTGCGCCAAGCCGGCACCGAGGAGCGCCGCCAAGGCAAAACCGGCGAGAGCGCCGGCCCGAACGAGCTTGCTCGTATTGCGTGGCAGAACGAGGTCGAGCATCACCAGGGCGACGATCAGCCACGCGATGTCATGGGCACGGCCGAGGACGGGCGATGCGGTGCGAGCGGAAGCCAGGGCGACTGCCAAGCTCACGCCCATCACCGCCAGCCTCGACGCACCGCGGGCGTTGGGTCGCACACCCAGCGCGGCGAGCGGGGTCAGGGAAAGCGCCAACGACAGCAGGGCGACGAACCACTCGGGGGACGTGGCGGTGGTCGAAGAAGCCCGCGCGGCCAGAACATAGAGAACGGACGCAGGACCCAGTATTGTGAGAAGCCTCGGGATTCGCACGATTCGAGCTCGTTGATTCGACGGGGCCGGAGTCTATCACTGGCGGTGCGCATGACCAGAGCCGTCGGACCCCCGCTCGACGACCATGCGAAAACCGACGCGCCGCCACCAACCTCGGTACTTCTGCTGTGCGGCCTCGCGCTCTTTCTTCGAGAGCCCCGGCCCGTAGCCGAAGTATTCCTGTGTGAGGTGCTTGAGCTCGTCGCCGGCGCGCCGCCGCAGTCGTTCGTCCGGGTGCATCAGCCCGTCGATCAGCCATTCCACCCGATGCTGCCCGCTGTGCCTGTCGGACCACGCGGTCCACTTCTTCTTGTGGGTACCGAAATCTTGGCAACTCAGGCGCACTAAGCTCGCGTGGGAAGCGCGAATCACGTCGATCTCTGGGCTTTCGAGCAACGAAACGAAGAAGTCGAACGATTCGGCGTCGCGCAGCCTCCCGAGCGCTTCGATCGAGGTCACCTGGAGATGGAGTCTTCGGCCATCGCGTGCCGAGGCTCGTAGCCGCTCGATCAGCTGCATGAACTCGACCTCGCACGCATAGAGGACACTCAAGGCACGGTACGCAGCGCTGCGAGCGCCGGGATCTGAATCGAACAAACGGCGACCAACGGGTTGCACGAGGTCGGGATGCACGAACTCGGACGCTAGAACGGTGGCGTAGTATCGCGTATCGGGGTTCTGCGCGTCGAGGAGGGGAGTCAGGTACGGGACCGAGCGCTGCCCAAAGGCGACGAATGTTCGAGCGATCGGCGACACGTCCCTGCCTGCTGGAATCCGCGCGTGAGGCTCGTTGCGATCAAACCACAGCGTGCCCGGAAACTCGCGGGCCAGGGCTGGAAGCGCGACCTCACCCACCGCGAGCACAGGTAGGACCAGGATTTCGTCTTCAGGGCCGGCATCGCGGAGCGCCGCGACCAACTCCTCGACATCGTCGCCGACGTCGACGATGACGCTGGGCAGCGAGCCCTCGGACGTGCCGGGCGGAGGTGCGGGCGCCCATCGTCGTTCGGCCGGTTCGTGTTCGGCATGGGGCGGCGCGGAGATAGGGCTCTGCGGACTGAGGGACACGACGTCGTGTGTGATCGCGCTTCCGTCGTTGTCGCGCCGCGGGTCAGGGGGCACCGAGCGCTTGCGCTGAGTCGAAGGTGAAGGAGCGGGCGCCGGCTGCCATCCGGGAGTGGACTCGCGAGGCGCGGGGGCGGGTTGCCAGTCAGAGATCGGCTCGCGCTGAGGGGGCGGGGACGAAGGAACTCTCCGTCCTGCCGGTCGCGAAGCCTTCGGTTGCGCGGATGGCCGTCCCAACACCTCTGGGGGGCGAGGCGGGAGACTATACCGGCTCGCGCTGGTGAAACCCGACTGAGGCTCCGAGCGCTTGTGCCGAGGCGTCGCCGGATCGGAGTCTCGAAACGTCCCCACAGGAACCGAGGAGCCGATCTGAGGCAGCACCGCCGGCGGGGGTTCCGTGTCGGCCATGCCCACAGGCGCGGGGATGGAGGACTCGACGCGGGGATACGAGCCGGAGACCTCCTCGCTCGGAGGGAGTGAGCTGCGCTTCCCGACCCCTTCGAAGGGTGCGACGTAGGGAATCGAGCCCGCGTCCGATGCCTCGAGGCGGCCGTTGAGGTGACGCATCCGAGCGGTCATCTCGATGTCATAGTGACGAGCCAGGCCCGCCTCCACGCGCACGGAACAAACGACACGCTGCACAGGGTCGATGCCCAGCTCGAAAGAGATCTCCCGGAGGGTGGCTTCCGGTAGCGGCCCGTCGACCGCAAGCACCACGGCGTCTTCGGTGCGTGCCACCGGAATCAAACGGTGCCGGACTGCGAACTCCCTGGGCAGGACGCGGACGGTGCTGATCGGCGTTCGCATCACTTCGTCGCGCGTTGCCGGCAAAAGCCCATACACGGCCGCGCAGTAGGCGTTCATCTCGTTTTCGCGCAAGAAGTCGAGCTCGAGCAGCACGGTGTCGAGGTTGCCACCACGCATGACCTGCTCCTGGATTGCCTCCTGGACTCGATCCACGGGGATCATCTTGTCGCGAACCAAGAGCGAGGCGAGAACAGACATGCCCAACGCAATGGTGGCGTTGGGCCCATCGGTGTGTCAACGAGCTTGTCGGCCCGGGTCGAGCCGGTCCCGCACGAGGGTGAGGGCGGCAGATACGGCGGTCTCAACCCGCAGCACCCAGGTTCCTAGGCCGGCGACGGAAAACCCGGCCTCTTCGAACATTCCGACCTCGGCGGCGGTGAAGCCCCCCTCGGGCCCAATGGCACACCATACTTGTTCAGGGGTACCAACGAAGGCCAGCGCTCCCCGCGACCGCGCCCCGAACAGAACCCCGGCCGCCCCCTTGGGTATCTGCTCCAAGCAGGTGGCGTACGGTTGGGGGCCATGCACGACGGGCACGTCGTTTCGCTCGCACTGCGCGGCTGCCTCACTAGCGATCCGTGTCAATCGATCGAGCCGCGACCGTGCACGCTCCGGGTCCCAACGGGGAATGGTTCGCTCCGTGTACATGAGTGCCACTTCGTCCACGCCGAGTTCCGTAGCCATGCGTACGCAATCGTCGAGCTTGGACCCTTTCGGAATCGCGAGCATCAACACGACGCGCGCGCGCTCCATCTCGGCAACCACCGGCGTCCGTACTTGGCATACCACCTGCTCGCCTAGAGTTTCGATCTTCGCCCCTGCGGCGCGGCCCCTGCCGTCAAAGAGCACGACCTCATCGCCTGCGCGAAGGCGCCATACGCGAACATGGCGGCTCGCGGCCTCTGCGAGGGTAACCGTCCCAGCCACATCGGGCAGATCGGGCACGTAGAGTCTGCGAACCGTCATGACTCCGCCAGCCTCAGGAGACAGGCGCACCACTCGCCTTCTTCGACACACTCCTCGGGGCGCAGCGGAGCATACGCAGCGAGCAGCTCATCCCGCTCCACCCGGAGAATCCCGCTCAGCACGAGCAAGCCCGCCGGTGCGATGCGGGCCAGGAGCAAATCGGCCATGCCGAGCAGGACCCGCGTTTCAATGTTCGCGAGGACGATGTCATAGGCGCCATCTATTTCTCCGAGGCTGCGGGAAGAGGCATCCATACGAGACGCCACACCGTTGAGCTCGGCGTTGCGACGGGCAACGACGCAAGCGTCTTCGTCGATGTCGACCGCGACGGCGGCCGCCGCCCCGAGAAGGAGCGCCGCGATCGACAGCACCCCGCTACCGCAACCCACATCAAGCACCCGCTCGTCACCGGTAACGTGCTGATCGAGCAGCTGCAACACGAGTCGCGTCGTTTCGTGGTCGCCACTTCCGAATGCGTTCTCTGGGTCGATCGTCAACACCACGTCGTCGGGCTCGTTCTGCGCCTTCTCCCACGACGGGTGCAGCAAGAGACGTCTCCCGATGCGCTGTGCACTGAAGCCGCGCCGCCATTCGACCGCCCAGTCTTCATGCGGAAGATAGATGATCTCGGCCTCGTGTTCTTCGCGGATCTCCTTCAACGCGTGCCGCGCGGTGGTCTCGTCGGCAAACGCCGCGACGACGACGACCCGCCCCGGCGCCGGGCCGCGCACCAAAGTGGTCTCGTCGCGTTCTTCGAGACCGATCGCACCGAGCTCCCACAATGTCAGTTGCGCGAACTCGAGTTGATCGCTTCGAACCCGGACCGTGACGAACGGATGGCGGCGCGCGTCGGACATCAAACGTCGACCATGCGCGCGGAGAGATAGATCACGAGGAACAAAATCCAGGTGATTGGGCCCAGGCGATTGCCTCCGCGCCATGCGACGATTGGCGTGAAGACCGGCACGAGAAACCCTAGGTAACGCCACTGCGCAGCCAAGGGACCGGCGAGCACACGCCAAGCCATCACGAGGTGCGTGAACAGAAGCGCGGCGCCAGAAAGAGCCCAAAGCGCGAGCAACCAGAGTTCCACACCCCGCTTCTAGCCTATTGTGGGGAGTCTCCCCAGTCGAAAGGAGAGATCACCAGCACTGACGCTGACACTGGCACTGGCACTG
>QMMB01000053.1 GCA_003647035.1 Deltaproteobacteria bacterium
CTCAATTGACGCGCGACGCAGGTAGGGTCCTCGGAAGGCAGCTGCGGGCGATCGGGGTCAACTTGGACTTCGCGCCCGTCCTCGATGTCGACACTACCCCCGAGAATCCCGTCATCGGCGATCGGGCGTTTGGCCGAACGCCTGATGTGGTGATCGAGCAGGCACTGGCGTTTGCGGACGGACTGCACGACGGCGGGGTTCTGTCCTGCGGTCAACATTTCCCAGGGCACGGCGACACCGACCTCGACAGCCACCTCGCCCTTCCGCACCTCCGCCACGACCGCGCTCGATTGAACGACGTGGAGCTACGGCCCTTTCGGGCGGCAGCTCAGCGGATCCCATCGATGATGACGGCACACGTCGTGTTCGATGCCGTCGACTCGGACGTTCCGGCCACCATGTCACGGGCGGCCCTCGTCGAGCTCCTGCGCGAAGACGTGGGTTTTGAGGGTGCCATCTTCTCGGACGACCTCGAGATGAAAGCCATCACCGAACGCTACTCCATCGAAGAAGCCGGGGTCTTGGCAATCGAAGCTGGATGTGACCTTCTCCTCGTGTGCTCCGATGTCGAGGCCGCAGCGCGTCTACGCGAAACCCTCGCCGCCGAAGCCGATCGCAGTGAGCCGTTTCGCGCACGCCTCGCCCAGGCGCGATCACGCGCGGACGGGCTACGCCACCAGATCGTCAGCCTCCCCCCTGCCGTCCCCCTTCAAAACGCGCTAGACAGTCCCGAAGCCCAATCCGTGAAGGAGCGACTCGAGCGCTTAGAAGACGCATCGGTCGGGTTGAGCTGAGGAAACGTTGGAGATTTACGGCGACACGAGCGGGCTCAGCCCGTCGGAAACCAAGGCGCTGCAGCGCATTTACCGGCGCCGGGTGCCGCTCGACCGGCTCACGACTCCGGACCTCACGAGGGCTCTGGTAGGGGTTTCCCATGCGACTGGGAGACAAGTCGGCGTACTCGTCGATCGCCGCGGGACGGTGCACCACGTCATCTTGGGAGACGCGTCGAAGCTCATGTTACCGGACGTCGGCCGCATGCGCGCTGGCGCCGGTAGGCTCCGAGGCCTGCGGCTCATCCACACCCACTTGCGCAACGAGCCGCTGAGTCGCGACGACCTGGTCGACCTAACGCGTCTGCACCTGGACATGGTGGTGGCGGTCTGCCTTGCACCCGGAGAAGAGCGCGCGCTGTGCATATACTACGGGCACAACTTCACGGTCGTCGACGACACCAACGAGCCGCCCTTCCGAACGTTCGGACCGATTCCCTACGCGAAGGCGCGCGACAACCCTGCCGAGATCATCGAAACCCTCGAACAGGAGTTCGCACGAGCCGCGCGCGAGCGCGGTGTCACCGCCAAGGACGGCCGCGCCATCCTGGTGCACGTCTGCGACAAACGAACGGCGGGCCGAGCCGAAGACTCGTTGCGGGAGCTGGAAGAGCTCGCGCGGACGGCCGGCGTCGATGTTGCCGATCAGATCTTGCAGGTTCGCGACCGCGTGGATCCACGCTACGCACTTGGCCGCGGCAAGCTCGAGGACGTCGTCATCCGCGCGATGCAGCTCGACGTAGAAACGCTGATTTTCGATTGCGACCTTCGACCCGCTCAGGCAAACAACATCGCCCGAATGTCGGACCTGAAGGTAGTCGATCGCACGCAACTCATTCTCGACATTTTCGCTCAGCACGCAGACACCAAAGACGGCAAGCTGCAGGTTGAGCTCGCGCAGATGCGGTATCTGCTCCCGCGTCTCGGCCAGCGCGACGATGCTCTATCGCGCCTCACCGGCGGCATCGGCGGACGCGGCCCTGGTGAAACGAAGCTCGAAGTCGGGCGGCGTCGAGCAAGAGAGCGCATCACGCGCCTGCAGTCGCAACTCAAGCGCCTAGGGAGGCAGCGCGAGCAACGGCGTTCGCGCCGAAAGCGAAGCGGAACACCGACGGTGGCGATCGTCGGCTACACGAATGCAGGCAAGAGCACGCTCCTCAACGCCCTCACCGGAAGCGACGTGCTCGCCGAGGACAAGCTTTTTGCGACACTCGATACCCGCTCGCGCACGATGAGGCTGCCGTCGGGGCGCGGCGTCATCGTCACGGACACGGTCGGCTTCATTCGCGACCTCCCCAAAGACCTTTTCGCCGCCTTCCGCGCGACGTTCGACGAGACTCAGGACGCCGATCTACTGCTTCACGTCATCGACGCCTCGGACCCATGCCGAAGCGAGCACGTCGACACGACCGAAAAGCTGTTGGTCGACCTCGGTCTCGAGCGAGTCGCCCGGATCCTCGTGTTCAACAAGTGCGATCGGCTCACGGTACCACACCCGACACTCGCCACCCGCGGGGTCCCGATTAGCGCGATCGATCCGGGGTCTCTCGGAGGGCTCGAGCGAGCGATCGAAGAACGCATCGCAGTGTCGCACCCGATGCTCCAAGCGGACGATCCTACTTCTTCACCACCGGCTTGATGCCAACTTTGCCGTCCTTGACGACCACGGTGAAGTCAATGCGCTTGCCTTTGTGCTTGCGGTCGAGCTTGGGGACCATCTTCTTGAGACTCTTGGCGACGGTTTCGTAGTCGATCTTGTCGGTGCGCTCGTTGTTGCTTCGCTTCGCTTCGACGTAGCTGTCGTAGATCTGGCGCATTCTCGCATCGCCAGGCCCCTTCGAACGGGTCGCGATTGCGGGCGGAGTACGGCGACTCGGCGTGATGGCGGGACTCGATCTCTCCCTCTTCAAAGCGGGCCGGCGCGATTGCGGCTTTCCGAACCGGGCGGTGGGCGGCCCGGACGGAGGCGCGGGCCCTTGTGGAGGAGACGCCTCCGGCTGCTCGAGGTCGAGCGTGGCGACCTTCGAGGAGGGCTCAGGCGCCTTGAGTAGCTCGTCCATTCGATCGCTCGCATCGGCAATCAGCTGGTCCATGTTGACATCGGCATTCGGGTCGAGCTCGATCGGGCTGCTGCTGCGACCCGCTCTCTCTTGTTCGCGTTCCGCCCGCGCGGCGTCGCGGCGCCGCCTCGCACGAAGCAGGTCACGCCGGTATGTGCCTTCTTCGATTTGGCGGCCGATGCGCCGCCAGTACGTCTGCAGGGTCGTGTAGCGCTGGACGAGCGTTTGAAAGCGGAACCGAAGCGCGGTGTTTCTCGGCTTCTCTTTGCGAAGAACGTTCAGCATGCGGATGAACTGCTTGCGCGGAATCTGGGGCTCGATGCGCTCGATGCCTTGAAACCATTGCTCGTACAAGTGCTTGATGCGCGAGAGCTGCACCTCTGCATCCGACAATGCGATTTCGAATTCTTTCGGTGTCATGACCCAACCGTCAGAGCGGTGTGACCTTCAAATTGTCGAACCAGAGGTCCGATTGCCAGTTATTGAAGCCAAAATGGTCGTGCCCCCGGCCCTCGAGCGGGTCTGAGTCGTCCATTTTCAGCAAAATGTCCTCATCGACCCACACCGTGAGAATGCCACCAATTCGCTCGATCCGGAACCGATAGACCACGCCAGGCTCCACTTTGCGAGTCTTGCCCAGGACTCGGTCGTCGCCATGCTCGTCCATCCGGGCCAACACGTTGTGCGAGTTGTTCCAGCCCCCGAAAATGATGACATAGCTCGTCGCGGCGTAGCTATCGTGCTTCGCGTAGGAAGCCCCATCCCCAAAGATCTCGACCTTGATGTCCCCTTCGGGGCTCTCGCTCCGCACATCGAGCTCCACCCGAACATCGCGAGGCAACGTTCGAAGAAGCCAAAGCGGATGATTCTTGGCTCCCTT
Organism: Deltaproteobacteria bacterium; assembly: GCA_003647035.1. Classification (GTDB taxonomy): domain Bacteria; phylum Myxococcota_A; class Polyangia; order Polyangiales; family Houyiibacteriaceae; genus SG8-38. The sequence continues at coordinate 3,774 of QMMB01000053.1, forward strand.
TACGTGGAGCTGGCCGCTCTCGATACGCCAATTGCCGCCAGTCTTCTTGTAGGCGGTGCCGATTTGGGTACGATTGAAATCGTCGGAGAAGCCAGCGGCGATCCCGGGATCGCCTTGCGGCGTGCACGCAGCCACCAGGATGCAAACCAGCAGCCGAACCCAACTATTCGGGATCGGTACACCCATCTTCATCGCGGTCCCTGCCCTCGATCGCTTCCTCGTTGGGGCACTTGTCGTCGAGGTCTGGAATGAAATCGTTGTCGTTGTCTGGGTCCATGCACCCGTCTTCGTCCTCGAAGCCGTCGTGGTCTTCGGGGAGGCGGGGGCACTCGTCTTGGTCGTCGGGGATGCCATCACCGTCCATATCGTCGGTTTCGGGGGACCAGGAGACGCCCACGATTGCGCGGAACTGCGGTTGCCCGAGGCCGCGAATGAACCCCATGCCGACCGACGCGGTCATCGTCACCGTGTTCTTGGTCCATCGGACCCCCATATCGCCTTCGAGCGTGTTGGTGCTGCGACCCCGAAAAGATGTCGTGCCCCGGAGCTCGAGGAGCCCGAATAGATCTTTCGCGGGCGGAATGGGTGGCTTCAACGAGAAGCCGTATTGGAGCTCCTGCCCGAGTGTGTCGACGCCGAAGTCACGCGCGTTCACACGGTAGCGCCAGCCCAACATCATTCCAGCCCCAGCCCCGAGAAGGTGGAAGTCACCGAGGAACTGAGCGTCGAACGAGAACTGCCCTTCGCTCGCATAGAAGCTCGTGCTTCCGATCGGCACGGGGATCGTGAGCAGAAGACCCAGCCCGGGCCCGTCCGGACGGCTTTGCGTTGGTTGGGTCGCCTTTCCGAAGAACCGGACCTTCGTGGTGAAGCGCGGGTCCTCGACGGCGAATCCGGTGAACGAAGTCCAACCGGTCTGCGGCACGGGCGGTGAAATTTCGCCAGTTTGGTAGAACACCAGCGGAACTTCCAACGCGAGCGACCAGCGGCCGAACAGGCCTACCTCGAAGAACAGGTCACCCGTCATGCGATTATCGATGACCTCGGCGCGGGTTCCGTCGGCGCGCCGCATCCGGAGCGGCTTGTTCGAGTACCAACTGCTGAGGCCGAGATTGAAGCGGCCGTGGCCCGGTGTAGCGCTGCCGTTGAACCCGAGAAAGCCAAATCGATCGAGCGCGGGGCGAAAGCGCTCGATGTTGATCGCCTGCGCGGACGCCGACACCGACGCGGTCAGTGCCATGACGAGTCCTACTGCGGCTACGAGACGCGCCATGCGTTCTAGCTCGACCCCAACAGGTGAGAGCTCCGCACGTTCTTCAGCGCTGCGAGCATACTTTCACGCACCTGTGGCGCGCGCTTCTCGACGTCGTCGAGCATCTCTTTGACCTGCTGACGCCAAAGGTTCTCCTGCGAGCCGCAGAGGTTGCACGGGATGATGGGGAAATCCAACAGCTCGGAGTATGCAGCGATGTCACGCTCCGACGAATAAAGCAGCGGTCGGATGACCGTATTTCGGCCGTCATCGCTCACGAGCTTGGCCGGCATGGCGCTCAACGTTCCGTTGAACATCATGTTCAGCATCAGCGTTTCGATGGCGTCATCGCGATGGTGTCCAAGCGCGATTTTGGTGCAGCCGAGGCGCTGCGCGGCATTGTAAAGGATGCCGCGGCGGAGTCGCGAGCACAGGCTACAATAGGTCTGCCCTTCCGGGATGACGTCGGTCACGATCCGATAGGTGTCCTTGCGCACGATCTGGTGTTCATAGCCCTGCTCATCGAGCCACGCCTCGAGTGCCGTTCCGTCATAGCCGGGCTGCCCCTGGTCGACGTGCACTGCGATGATATCGAACCGCACGGGTGCCCGGTGGCGCGCGCGTTCGAGCAGATGGAGCAGCGTGTAGCTGTCCTTACCGCCACTGATGGCAACCATGACGCGGTCTCCGCGCTCGATGAGCTCGAAGTCCGCGATACATCGACCCATCTCGCGAGCGAGTCGCTTTTCCAAAGTGGCCTTGCTGCGCGATCCTCGGTCGGGGATCATGAGAGATGCTCTAGTCACTTGCCTCTTCGGAGGGCGACCGCGCGCGCGTGCGCCTCGAAGCCTTCGAGCCGGGCCAGCCCCTCGAGAAGATCCGCCTGGCCGCGGATGGCCGCGTGTGAATATCGAATCAGTGACGACCGAACCACGAAGTCGTAGACGCCTAGGGGCGACGCAAAACGAACCGCGCCGCCCGTGGGCAGGACGTGGCTCGGCCCGGCGGCGTAGTCCCCAGCTGCCTCAGGTGTGTGATAGCCGAGAAAGATCGCGCCCGCGGCTCCGATCCGCCCGAGCATTGCTTCGGAATCAGCCACCGAAAGGCTCAAGTGCTCGGCGGCGAGTGCAGTCGCGACTCGGCCGGCCTCGTCCAAGTCGTCGACGACGAAGCAGTACCCGTTGTTGCGCACCGCTTCCTCGGCGATGGCTCTGCGAGGGAGAGTAGCGAGCTGCCGCTGAAGCGCCCCGTCGATCGCGTCGGCCTGTTGACGTGACAGCACTACGGCCAACGGATACGCGGCCTCGTCGTGCTCTGCCTGCGACAAGAGATCGGCAGCGACGATTTCCGGGTCCGCTCCGTCGTCCGCGACCACGAGAATCTCGCTCGGTCCGGCGATCGAATCGATGTCGACGACACCGAACACGAGCCGCTTCGCGCAGGCCACGTAGATGTTGCCCGGGCCGACGACCTTGTCGACGCGGGGGATCGATTCGGTTCCGTACGCGACGGCAGCTATGGCTTGCGCCCCGCCGGCATCGACGACTTCGGTCACCCCGGCAACTTCGGCTGCGGCCAGAATCTCGACAGTTGGGTTCGGCGTGATCAGAACGATGCGCTCCACACCCGCGACCGTCGCGGGGATAGCGGTCATCAGCACCGTTGAGGGGTAGCGAGCCTTGCCGCCTGGCGCGTACACTGCCGCTGCCGCGACCGGCCGGATTCGTTGACCGAGCTCGATACCGCCTTCTTCGTAGCGGAAGCCGGGCTCGCGTTGGCGCTCGTGGTAGCGACGAATGCGCTCGCCCGCGGCTTCGAGCGATTCGCGGACGGCGGGATCGACCGTGCGTGCCTCCGCCAACCACGCTTCACGATTCAAGACCAGTGATTCGGGACGCCGGCCGTCAAACCGCTCCGTGTAGTCGAGAACCGCCTCGTCCCCTTGCTCACGCACCGCAGCGAGGATCGCGCGCACGTCGGGCTCGACGCGTGTGAGATCTTCGTCGCCCCGCCGGCTCAAAGACGCTAGCGTGTCTTCGTAGCCAGCTTGGCCCCGTTCGTAGATCGTGAGCATTTGCTGGTTCTAGCGGCCCGAACAACGCGGTCAACCACGCAACCTTGCCCCCCGGGGCGGAAAGTGCTCAGACTTCGCCGACCATGAGCGTACGCCTGTACAACACCCTGACGAGCCACAAAGAGCCTTTCGAGCCGGCGGACCCCGACCACGCCCGCATCTATGTCTGTGGCCCGACGGTCTACGACTACGCGCATCTGGGCCACGCCCGGTGTTATGTGGTCTACGACGTCCTGGTCCGTCACCTGCGCGCCAATGGAATGAAGGTCACCTACGTCCGAAACGTCACTGACGTCGACGACAAGATCCTCAAGCGCGCCGCGGAGACCGGCACCGAGCCCACCGCGCTCGCCGCGCGCTTTGCGGATGCCTACTCGGAGGACATGCACCGGCTCGGCAACCTCGACCCGGACGTCGAACCGCGCGTCAGCACGCACCTCGAAGACATCTTCGCTCTGGTGCAACGGCTGGTCGACGGCGGTCATGCATACGTTTCAGACGGCGACGTCTACTTCTCGGTGGAGTCGTTCTCCGACTACGGCAAGCTCAGCCATCGCGACCTCACGCAAATGAAGCTCGGGGCAAGCGAGCGGCTCGATGAAACCCACGCGGCGCGCAAGCGTCACCCGGCCGATTTCGCACTGTGGAAGAAGAGCGAAGAAGGCGCTTGGGGTTGGGACAGCCCGTGGGGACGCGGGCGCCCCGGCTGGCACATCGAGTGCTCGGCGATGTCGATGAAGCACCTCGGTGACACGCTCGACCTTCACGGTGGCGGCTTGGATCTGGTGTTCCCGCACCATGAAAACGAGATCGCCCAGAGCGAGGCTGCGACGGGGAAGCTTTTCTCGCGCTGTTGGATGCACAACGGTTTCGTCGAGGTCGACAAGGAAAAGATGAGCAAGAGCCTCGGAAACTTCTTCACGGCGCGGGACTTGTTCGATCGCATCGAGCCGGAGGCGATCCGCTATTTCATGATGACGGTGCACTATCGCGCCCCGCTCAGTCTCGACTGGACGCTCGACGATGCGGGCAACGTCACCGGGTTCCCTCAGTTCGAAGAAGCAGAGCGGCGTGTCGCCTACGTGTACAAGACGAAGCAGCGGCTCGAAGGACTTCCGCCGAATCGGGTGGTCGACAACGACGTTCCAGCTCAGGCGGAGATCGCCGGTTTCGCCGACACCTTGCGGGAGTCCTTAGACGACGACCTCAACATGCCCGTGGCGCTCGCGAAGCTCGCTGAGTTCCTCAAGGCCGTCAACGAGCTTTGCGACCAGGCGATGCGGAAGAAGGGTAAGGCTGCCCGGAGCGCGGTGGAGCATGCGCAACGCGGCTTCCGTGCGCTCGAAGCGGAGCTGGGCGTTGGCGCCGAGCCAGCAGACGTGATCCTGCTCCGGATTCGCGACCGGGGGGCCAAAGCGCGTGGCCTAGATGGCACGGCGATCGAGCAGCAAATCGCCCATCGCACGGAAGCCAGAAACTCGAAAGACTTCGCCGAGGCCGACCGCATTCGGGACGAGCTCGCCGCTCAGGGCGTAGAGCTGCTCGATGGCCCCGAAGGCACCGGCTGGACCATCTCGGACTGATGAAACTATCAGGTAGGTGTCACGTAGGAGCACCCATGTTCCGGGGTATCCTGTGGACTGCGCCGGCCCGAATCTGTCGCTGGCCTGCTCCGTATGGCACATTGATAGTTCCTTGGAGCATCAAGCTTTGACGTCGACTGTCCCAAAGCCACTGGCAGAAGGCACCTTGAGTGCGACGCCATTCGGCCATGTGCTGCTCTCCATCCAGAAGAAGGGGCTTTCGGGAACCCTTGCAATCTGGCCGGACGACGAGCGGGCGGGACAAGACCGAATCCTGTTTCGAGCTGGTGCCCCGGCGCTCGGCCGATTTCTCGACCCGGCGGCTGACCTCGAGCGTGGAATACTGAGCATCTTCCATCGCGACAAGGGTCCGTACGCGTTTTACGAAGCAGACTTGATCGGCGACAGCCAGCGCGCACTCCGTGGCCAGGTCGACATTCTCGCGCTGATCGCGACCGCACTGCGCGGCGACGTCCCCAAGGACGCGATGGTGCGAGTGACTCGAAAGCTCGGGCTCGAACGGCAACGCGTCAAGAAGGGGGCCCCTTTGGCAAGGCTCGCGCTCCAGTCGAACGAGATGGCGTTCGTAGAGCTGATGCGCGCGGAGCCAGCGACCGCCGCGATCCTCATCGAACAGTTCGGCGACCCCAAAGTCGCGCAGCGCATGCTCTACCTGCTCGCGATCACGGAATGTCTGGAACCGTACCGGCCTGTCTCACAACAGAAGCTCAAATCGGTTTCGTCGTCGACCCGGACGCAACGCGCGTCATCTCCCCCGGCGCTGCGTAAATCGGTGAGTTCAAGCAGCAGCATGTTGCCCCCAAGAGATCGACCGTCGGCGCCACCCGGTATGCGGGACTCGACTCTTCCCGGAGGGGATTCGGTTCTACCGACATCGCTCAGCAACCTTCCGCCGGCCAAAACGCTTTCGGGCGAAATCGTGGCCCCACGTTCGCTGCCAGGGGAGCCCCCAGCCGACCTCGCACCGGAACACAAGGACCGGTGGGAAGAGGTCGGGCGCGTCCTCGCCATGCTGGATCGCCAGAACTACTTCGGCATGCTCGGTGTGAAAGAGTCGGCCGACACCAACGAGATCAGCAAGAAGTACATGACCCTCGCCAAACAGTGGCACCCCGACCGGATGCCGCCCGAGCTGTCGGAGCTGCGCCCTTGGGTCGAAGAGATCTTCCACCTGTTTACTGTGGCGAGCGACACGCTCGGGGACATCAAGAAGCGCGTCGAGTATCAAAAGACCGTAATGCAGGGAGGCGGGACTCCCGAGTCCGAGCGAAAGCTCCACGTGATGGTCGAGGCGGCGATCAACTTCCAGAAGGTCGACGTACTGGTGAAGCGACGACGGTACGACGACGCGCTGGAGATCTGCGATGCGGCCATGTTGGTCGTTCGCAAGGAGGCCGACTACCCGGCCATGAAGGCATGGATCCTTCTACTGCGAGACGGTGTCGAGGCCGAGGGGGTCCCCGACCAGATCCGCAGCCTGCTTCGCAAGACGTTCGCGATCAATACGGACCACGTACACGGCCACTTCGTCCGCGCCCAGTTCTTGAAGCGGCAGGGCGACCACGACAAAGCGCTGAAGCACTTCAGAAAGGTCGCGAGGCTCGACCCGAAGAACATCGAAGCCCTGCGCGAGGTCCGGATAGGCAACATGCGCCTTCAAAGAGGCCGAAGCAGCGCCCCGCCACCCGCCCGAGGCGACAGCAAACGCCCAAGTCTGTTCAGCAAGTTCTTCAAGAAGTAGCAGCGCGGCACGGGGTGCGGCGGAACGCGACGCGGGGTTTCGACGGACCCCTCCACACGAAACCCCATGTCGCGCTCCGCCGCCCCTACACTGACACCGCCACTGACGCTGGCACTGACACCGGCACTGACACTGGCGCTGACACTGACGTACGTCGACTTCTGCGTAGGAGGACGGCTCGGGATGGGCAGCACAGTGAATGGGTCGGCGCCTAGTCGTATGTCGACTTAAGGTCCCGGGCGACGGGGCCCCCATTCGCGAGCACGCCCGTCCCGTGCCGTCCTCCGGTGACTCAGTTTCGCGAGCGCTGGTCGCTCAGAACGCCGCGAGGGTTGCGTGAACCCGTGCGTCGTGTGCGGGGACGATTGTTAGGTCCGGATTGGCTCTCTGTAGCTGATGTAACAGCACCAGTTGTTTGCGTACTCCGGCCGCGTCGAAGTCGACCATGCGCCTCGCCAGCCAGGGCTTCTCTGCGGGCCAATCGACGCCTTCCTTGGTCCACGACGTGTCGCCTATGATCAGAATGCGTTGGCCCGACGGCAGGTTGACGAAGACACCGACGGAGCCGGGGGTATGGCCGGGCATGGGGACAAGCACGACGCTGCCGTCTTCGAAGAAGTCGTGACTCGCAGCGAACGGGCCGTACGCACCGTCAGCGAAGGTCAGCTCGCGTAGCTCCAAAGGCCTCTCGGCCTCGAGCTGACGGTACCGCTTGCCGCCCTCATCCTCTGACCGCGCATGTGCGAGCTCTTCGGGGGTGATCCAAACGGGTACGTCCCGCAGATCCGCGA
>QMMB01000054.1 GCA_003647035.1 Deltaproteobacteria bacterium
AGCATCTTGAAGCCTTTTTTGATGTCTGAGGTATCTGCCATTGGATCAGTTCTCGCGGATTTTTTGGGAGGCCATGAGGAGGGCGCTCGGTTGATTGGGTGTGGCGGTGTTCTCGGCGGTGATCTGAAGCTCGAACTCGCGCAGTGAGGTGGGAATGGATGCCAGGCCGACCATGGTTTCGGCGTCATAGTCGAGCGCCCGCTGATACGCTGGAAATTCCCCGACCGCGGCGAACCAAACGATGTAGTGCGTCAGGCCGATCTCGATCTTTTCGGGAGAGACGAGGTGGTCGAGCGTCAGCGTGATGAGGAGTTGCTCCCTGTCGATTTTCTCGACGTTGATCTCCCCATGCGCCGCGGGCACGTAGCCGCTACCCACCAGGGCGTAGTCTGCCGCCGGATTACAGCTTGCGATCATCGAAACCGCGATGAGAGAGATAAGGCGAAGCGCCACGAAATTCTCCACGGCACGGCTTGTAGGCGGCTCATCTGGCCCCGTCAAGGGGCTGCCCTTGCCTCGCGCGCGGGACGGTTGTACTCCAGGTTTCATGCGAGATGTCGACGACGAGGTGCGCGAGATCAAGAAAGAGATCGTCGAGAGCCGTGGCCTGATCATCAAGACCAACAATCTGGTCAACGCCTTGGGCGCAGACATCAAATCGATCGCCAAGCGCCAGGCCGGGTACGAGCGACGGCTGAATTGGAACAGCGGCGTCGCGATCGCGGTGATTGGCGTCGTCTCGTTCGCGGGCCTGAAGCTCTATTTCGACGCCCAGACCGGGGGCATGCGCTCCGAGATGACCGCCGCCGAAACGGTTGTGGAAGAGCTCCGCGGCGACCTGGGAGACGAGGTTCGTCGGGCATCGGACAGAGCGACGGCCTCTGCGAAGGCCGCGACATACTACGATTTGATTCGCGCCCGGAAGCGCGTCGAGGTCGTTCGCGAGTACCCGGCGATGGCCAAGGAGGCGCTATCGCCGGCCGAGGCTGCGGTGTTCCGCGACGTCGAGCAGCAGTTTCGGCAAGACCTCGCGCTCGAGGCGTATCAAAAGGGCCTCGCGTTCGTCGACGGGAAGAAGTACGCCGACGCGATCAAGCGCTTCGAAGAGGCGATCGAGTTGCACCCGAATGGTTCGCAGATTCCCGCCATCAAGCACAGTCTCGCGCTGGCACTGCGCAAAGAGAAACGGTCCGCGCAGGCGCTCGTGTTTGCCCAGCAGGTAGCCGACCAAGCCACGGACACTGCGTTGCAGCCCGACGGCTGGTGGCTCGTCGCGCTGTGCGCGCGTGATGTCGATGACGTGGATACCTCGCGCGACGCGCTCAAGCTTCGCATCAAGAAGTGGCCGCGGTCCGCTTTGTCGAGGGACGCCAGGCCGCTGCTCCGTGAAGTGACGCGCGAAGCGTACCTCGGCAAGAAGGCGGCGACTATACCGGCCAGCGTTCCCAACTGAGTTGGGCGAAAGAATTGCGTATCGACTCCACCCGTAACGTGTGCCACGTTGCCTATCGATGGCTCGGCCCCGTGTTGCATTCGTAGGCTCAGGTGGCGCGGCGAAAGGCGTGGCTCACGTCGGGGTGCTTCGTGCGATGCAAGAGCTTGGTATCGAAGCCGATATCTGTGTGGGCGCCTCGGCCGGCGCGATTGCCGGCACTTTCTACGCTCAGGGCTACACCCCGTCGCAGATGATCGACTGGTTTCGGCCATTTTGGCAGCGCGGTCTCGAAGCTCCGCCCCTCAAGGCCCGCTATTTCCTCGGTCTTCCGAATCAGGAACAGCGGCGAAGCTGGGGTTATCTCACCAGCGGCCTTTTCTCGATCGACCGCTTCGAGCGTTTCGTCCGAGAGCAGTTGCCGACCGATGATTTTCGCAACCTCGACAAACACCTGCTGATCACGGCCGCTGACATCGACGGTCGTGGCCGCGTCGTGTTCGGACGCGGGTACCGTGACGAGGTCCCCATTAGCAAGGCGTTGGCCGCGTCGACATGCGTGCCCGGGCTTTTTCGTCCGCACCGCATCGACGATCGATTCTACGTCGACGGCGAGGTGGTTCGCACCCTGAGCATCGACTTGGCTGTCGAGGCCGGCGCCGACGTCGTCATCGTCTCGAACGTCTATCGCCCCTACGTCGGCCGTGTGGGAAGCCCCTCGCTGGTACACCAGGGCGGCCTCGCGGTGGCTCGCCAATCGTTCAACATTCTCCTCAACGAAAAAGAGAAGCGCGGCATTGATCTGATCCACAAGATGTACCCGCAGATTCAGCTCCTGGTGGTGTCCCCGGATCTAGGCCGCTTGCCGTTCACATCGCGCCTGCACTCGAGAGTGATGCTACGCCGCGGGTACCGCGACGCCCTGCGCATCCTTGCGAAGGCCAAGCGGCGCGGAGTGTTCGAGGTTGCGCCGAACGTGCGGAGCATTGGCGAAGCGTAACGTCGGCTGAGTGACCGGGGTGCGGCGCACCCCTCCGTACGGAACATCGGTGCCAGCGACTGTGTTGTGCGGCTGAGTCACCGGAGGACGGCTCGCGACGGGCGTGCTCGCGATCGGGGGCCCCGTCGCCCGGCATCTCACGTCGACATACGACTAGGCGCCGACCCAATCGCTGTGCTGCCCATCCCGAGCCGTCCTCCTGCGTAGAAGTCAACGTACGTCGGTGTCAGTGCCCGCGTCAGTGCCAGTGTCAGTGTCAGTGTCAGTGTCGGTGTCAGTGTCAGTGTCAGTGTCAGTGTCAGTGTCAGCGCCGGTGACCGGGGCTAGCTGGTCTGCTCCACCGCCCACGCGAGGTATGCGTCGCTTACCTGGCTCGCCGGTATCGCTACAACCTCCGGCACCTCGTAGGGGTGGTTCGCGCTGATCCAGGCGGCGAGCGCGTCGAATCGTTTGCTGCGGGTCTTGATGAGCAGCTGAATCTCGTTGTCGGTTTCGATCTTTCCCTGCCACCGATAGAACGACTTCACGCTGGGAATTGCGTTCACGCAGGCTGCTAGGCGTTCCTCGAGCAGGCCCTTGGCCATCTTCTCGGCGGTCGCCTCGTCCGGCACCGTGCAGAGGATGACGATTAGCTGGTCTTCGGCGCTCACGGGCCGAGCATACTCAAAGTGGGTGGACCTTCACGCCCAGGCCACGGTCGATGACTGCGACGGTGCGGTCGGGGAGGTCTTCGTAGCCCACCTGGTCCTCGTCGAGGCCGCCCACCACCATGATGTAGCGCAGTTGGGTGCTGCCGGTTGGCGGTGGTGAGTAGTCTTCGGGAGGGTCGTGAAGCCCTTGGCGTTCGACGTAGGTCATCGGTGCGCCGTGGCGGAGGGCGTACATCGAGCGCCCGTTGGTCAGAATGAAGCTCAGACCGTTGTCGTTGCTTCCGACCTCGGCGGCGAGCCGCTCGACCAGGGTGACGGCCGCGCTGATCGCCGGCAGCGCCTGTGCTTCGTTGACGTCGGGGTTGTCGAGCTGCCCGGCATCGTGGAGCAGGGCGAGCACGGTGTGAAAGAGATACTCGCTGTCGGTTTGGCCGCGGATGTTGCGGCGCAGAAAATCTGGAATCGCTTCGGCGAGATTCTCGCGCATCGCGTCGAAGCGGCCGATGGTTCCTTGATGCGCGAACAGCCAGCCGCGCATGCGGAACGGATGCGCGTTTTCTGCGCGAAAGTCCCCGACCGTCGGCTGGCGCATGTGCAGTACGGCGCAATCGGAACGGACATCGCCTGCAATGTTTTGCCAGTCGACGAGCTCTCCCGCGCGGGTCGGGCGCTTCTTGTGAAGCACTTCGTCGCCGTGATAGAAACCGATGCCCCAGCCGCTTGCGTCTACGGGCGCTGTTTCGTGGCGGAGCGCCGCGCGTTCTTGGTAGAGCGCGTCGCGCATTCGGTCGGCTCGATTTGCGACGTATCCGATGAGTCTACTCATCGTTCGAACATCCAAGCGAAGAGTAAGTGGAGTAGTGCATCATCGATTCCCATTCACAAAATACCACGCGTCCAGATCTGCATCAATGAAGTGGGCCTAGCCCGGGGCGACGGCATCGCTTGACGGGGACGCCCACAGGTCGGTTGTGAACGTACACAAAATGGGCTCACGGATTGGATTGTGGTAGCGAGTGGTATGTCCGCCGCATTCGACGGCGCGTTGGATGACTACATTCAGCATCTGCGTGTGGAGAGAGGCCTTTCGAAGCACACCGTGGAAGCGTATGCGCGCGATCTGCTCCGCTTTGGCGCGCACCTCGCCGAGCAAAACGTGTCACTCGACCAAGTCGACGAAGCGCGGGTCGCGGGCTACCTGGTCACGCTGTCGCACGACGGGTTGAGCGCACGTACCCAAGCGAGGGCGTTGAGTGCGGTTCGCGGGTTCTTTCGCTTCCTCGTCCAGGAGCGGCGTCAGCCCTGTGATCCCGCCGAGCTGCTGGAGGGGCCACGCCTGCTTCGCAAGTTGCCCGACATCTTGAACCGCGATGAAGTCCTGCGGCTGCTCGAGGCACCGACTGGTTCCAAGCCGAACCGCGTCCGGGATCGTGCCATGCTGCACATGATGTACGCCGCTGGGCTTCGCGTGAGTGAGCTCATCGAGCTGGATCTCACCGATGTGAACCTCGAGGAAGGCTTCGTCTCGCCCTTCGGTAAAGGCAACAAGCGGCGTATCGTTCCCATCGGTTCCCATGCGCGCGCCGCGGTGGTGGAGTACCTCGCCGAGGTGAGGCCGAAATGGGCACATCCGGCGAGCCGTGCCTGCTTCGTCACCTCGCGCGGGAAGGCGATGACCCGTCAAAGCTTCTGGAGCCTGGTAAAGAAGTACGCGCGCGCCGCGGGCATCACAAAGCCGATTTCACCGCACAAACTTCGCCACTCTTTTGCAACGCATCTACTCGCGGGCGGCGCCGATCTCCGCTCGGTGCAGACGATGCTCGGGCACGCCGACATCTCGACCACGCAGATCTACACTCATATCAGCGGGGACCACCTCCGGGAGATGCACCGGCGATATCATCCTCGCGGCTAGTGTGCGGATCTTTTTTCTTGTGGTCGGCTTCGTCCTCGTCTCTCCGCTGCGAGGTAGGCGATAGCGTGGGGATGGTGGGTCGGCACCAATTGCCCGCCGAAGGCGGTCCGGACGTGCCTCTCACTGCGCTCCTGCGGGCGCGCTCGACCACAAGAAAAAATCTCTCGCACACTTGATTTCTGGATCAGACGCTAGTCGTGCTCACAGGTTCAGCCCTAGGTGCGGGTCCGCCCAAGTAATCGCCTTGCAGTGATGCAACCGTTATCCTTTGGGGATGTCGGCGTTCGACGTTTGGATCATTCGTTTCGAGTCGGGGAGCGCCTCACCCGCGGAACGCCTGCAAACCGCCTTCGGCATCGACGCGGCAAGCGCGCGGTCCCTCGAACAGAGCCTGCCCAAGGTCGTCAAACACGGCGTCCCGGCCAAAGCCGCCGGAGAAATGCGCCAAGCGCTCGAAGCGATCGGGGCGGTGGTGGAGTGTCGGCCGGCCCGCGAGGTGAAGTCCGTGGCTGCGGCCGAAGGGACCGGGAGGGCTGCGGTCTTTCACCCGCCCGGCGCCGACTTGTTTCCTGCCGGCCGTGTGTCGGCGATCGACCCGTTTGCCCCCGTGAACGAACCCGGTGTACCGCGCATCTCCGTGGACCAGCCACTCCCGGCGGTCCCGCCGATGCCGGGATCCCGGCCTGCACCGCCATCGGAGACGGAACAGCCGCGACGCATCGCCGCTTCGTTGATGGCCACTTCGCTCGGTCAGCAGCGGCGCAAGTTCGCTCGACAAGCCGCTGGCGCCATCGTCTCCGGCGCGGCCATCCTCGCGATCGGCTGGTTCTTCGGCAACTCGGTCCTGCGGGGCGAAGCCGACTGGATCGGCATAGGCTTCGATGGATTGGGCATCTACTTTCTCGGCGGCGGGCGGTTCGACCACGTCGCCACGCTTAGGAGCTGATTACGGTGAGGCTGACCCTTCCTAAAATCCTCTGGTTGGCGGTCGCGATGGCCCTCGCGTGGGGCTTGAATGGTTGGCGTCAGGGGGCGGCCATGAACGGCCTCGATGCCGCCCGTGCAGGAGATCGCAGCGCCGCAGAACGCTGGGTAGACCGCGCTCTGCGAGAGAGCGGGTGCGAGCTGCACGAGGCCAGGGAGTATATTGCTTCGCCGAGCACCCGGCAGTACGTCCGCCGACCCGATTACGTCGAAACATTCATCGAAAAACTGTACGCGGGCGGCGCACCTCACATCGGGGTCTGCGATTCCGATGCGCTCGGCTTTCGTTTCGCACATTACCTAGTGGTCACACTGCCTGATGACTCGACTAACCACGAACGCATCATCGCCGACGCGCAAAGCTTCGTGCGGCGCGACGCTGTGGTTTACCGGGGCGTAACTTCGACTGAAGTCGAGGACCTCGTTCGCGCGTCTACGCTGATTGGGAAGCGGCGCGTGCTCGTCGATTTGCCTGCAGAAGCCAACTGAATCTGGATGCGGGCGCCTCTCTGGAGTCGTGCTATAGCCCTGCCGCTCTGCACGCAATCGAGACGACGTTGAGGAGGCAAGCGCCGTGAACATTCACGAGTATCAAGCAAAAGAGCTCTACCGAAAGTACGGCATTCCAGTGCCACAGGGCATCGCGTGCATGTCGGTCGAAGAAGCGACCGCTGCCGCCACGAAGCTCATTGAAGAGACCGGCAGCGAGGTCGTCGTCGTCAAAGCACAGATTCACGCGGGGGGCAGAGGCAAAGCAGGTGGTGTCAAGGTCGTCAAAGGCGTGGCCGCGGCGACCGAAGCGGCCACCGACATCCTCGGCAAGACTTTGGTCACGCATCAAACCGGTCCGGAGGGAAAGGTCGTGCAACGCCTGCTCGTCGAGCAGGGCCTCGCGATCAAGAGCGAGCTCTACCTCGCCCTCGTCGTCGACCGTGAGAGCCGCCGAATCGCCATCATGGCATCGACCGAAGGCGGCATGGACATCGAAGAGGTTGCAGCGAGCACCCCGGAAAAGATCCAGACCATCGCCATCGACCCTGCGGTGGGTCTGCAGGGCTACCAGGTTCGGCAGCTCGCGTTCGCACTTGGCCTGTCCAAGCAAGAGCAAAAGAACTTCGGCAAGCTCATGGCGGGCCTCGCGAGGCTCTTCGAGCAGGAAGACTGTTCGATCGCCGAGATCAACCCGCTCATCCTCACTGAGGACGAGCAAGTCATCGCGCTCGACGCCAAAGTGAACTTCGACTCGAACGCCGAGTTCCGCCACAGCGACTTCTGGAACGCAGTGCGCGACCTCACCGAGGAGGCGCCGGCCGAAACCGAGGCCCAGGAAGCCGGCCTCTCGTTCATCCAGCTCGACGGGAACATCGGCTGCCTCGTCAACGGTGCCGGCCTCGCCATGAGCACCATGGACACCATCAAGTACTACGGCGGCGAGCCGGCGAACTTCCTCGACGTCGGTGGCGGCGCGAACCGGGAAGCGGTCACCAAGGCCTTCGGGATCATCCTTCAGTCGAAGGCTGTCCAAGGCATCTTCGTCAACATCTTCGGTGGCATCATGCGCTGCGACACCGTGGCCAGCGGCGTGGTCGCGGCGACCAAGGAGGTCGGCCTCGAAGTACCGCTCGTGGTTCGGCTCGAGGGCACCAAGGTCGACGAGGGCCGCAAGATCCTCGATGAGTCGGGGCTGGCGATCACGTCCGTGGCCACGATGGCCGAGGGCGCCCAGAAAATCGTCGAATTGGCAAAGGGATAGGGGCGATGTCGATTCTCGTAGATAAGGACACCCGACTCGTCGTTCAGGGCATGACCGGCAGCGTGGGCAAGTTCCACACCGAGCAGATGCTCGGGTACGGCACCAAGGTTGTGGCGGGATGCACCCCCGGCAAGGGCGGTCAGTCGCTGATGGACGTGCCGATTTACGACACCATGCGCGAGGTCGTGAAGCAGACCGGGGCCAACGCATCCGCCATTTTCGTACCCCCGCCGTTTGCGGCCGATGCGATCCTCGAGGCTGTCGACGCGGAGGTCCCGCTGGTCGTCTGCATCACCGAGGGCATTCCCGTGATGGACATGATCAAAGTTCGACGAGTTCTGGATTCGCAGGATAAGACCAGGGTCATCGGGCCGAACTGTCCGGGGGTCATCACCCCAGACCAGTGCAAAATCGGCATCATGCCCGGCCATGTTCACAAAGCAGGGCGCATCGGCGTCGTCTCGAAGAGCGGCACCCTGACCTACGAGGCGGTCGGTCAGCTGACCGCGCTCGGCATCGGTCAGAGCACCGCGGTCGGCATTGGCGGCGACCCGATCAACGGGACTGACTTCATCGACGTGTTGAAGCTGTTCAACGACGATCCGGACACCGATGGGGTCATTCTGATCGGCGAAATCGGTGGTAACGCCGAGGAGCAGGCGGCAGCCTGGATCAAAGAGAACTTCAAGAAGCCCGTCGCCGGCTTCATCGCGGGGCGAACCGCGCCTCCAGGCAAGCGCATGGGTCATGCCGGCGCCATCATCAGCGGCGGCAAGGGTACCGCGGATGCCAAGATTGAGGCCCTCGAGGATGCCGGCGTGAAGGTCGCGCCGACGCCATCCGACATGGGCACCACATTGCAGAGCCTTCTCTAGTGTGCGGATCACACACTACTAACTAATTTTCTAGAGGGAGGAAACGATGTCGAAGAAACCGATGCGTGTCGTGGTCACGGGTGCCGCGGGTCAGATTGGCTACAGCCTTCTTTTCCGAATTGCTGCGGGCGAGATGCTCGGCAGCGACCAACCGGTCATCCTCCAGCTAGTCGATATTCCGCCAGCCATGAAAGCGGTGAGCGGGGTCATGATGGAGCTCGAAGACTGTGCCTTCCCGCTCCTCGCCGGGATGGAAGCCAGCGATGATCCAGCGACGGGGTTAAAAGATGCCGACGTCGCGCTGCTCGTGGGCGCGCGCCCGCGCGGCAAGGGAATGCTCCGCAAGGACCTGCTCGAGGCCAACGGCGTGATCTTCACGGGGCAGGGCAAGGCGTTGAGCGATGTCGCGAGCCGTGACGTCAAGGTGCTCGTCGTCGGCAATCCGGCCAACACCAACAGCTACATCGCGATGAAGAACGCGCCGGACCTCGATTCGTCGTGCTTCACCGCCATGGTGCGCCTCGACCAGAATCGCGCGATGTCGCAGGTCGCGACGAAGACCGGCCGCGCGGTCACCGACGTCAAGAAGGTCACCATCTGGGGCAACCACTCGGCCACGCAGTATCCGGATCTCTTCAACGCCGAGATTGACGGCAAGAGCGTCGCGGCTCTCCTCAACGATCAGGCCTGGGTCGAGAACGACTTCATCCCGACCGTCCAGCAGCGTGGTAAGGCCATCATCGACGCGCGGGGGCTTTCGAGCGCCGCCTCGGCCGCCAATGCGGCGATCGACCACGTCCGCGATTGGCATCTCGGCACCCCCGATGGCGACTGGGCCTCGATGGCGGTTGTGTCGGACGGCAGCTACGGCGTACCCGAAGGCATCATGTATGGCTTCCCGTGCACATGCAGCGGGGGGAAATGGTCCATCGTACAGGGGTTGGAAGTCAATGATTTCAGCCGTGCCAAGATGGATGCCACCGCGGCGGAGCTTCAAGAGGAAGCTGCAGCAGTCGCGCATTTGGTTTAGGCTTCGGCCAACCTATCGAGGCGGAGCCCGTATGCGAAAGCCCAGGCTGGTCGAGGAGCACGAAGCGGCAGGCAAGCGCATTGTCGTGGACGGTCAGCACATTTTCGTCCGCGAAGAGGGCGAGGGTGAGCCGGTTCTCTTGCTGCACGGCGTGCCGTCCAGCTCGTTCCTGTTTCGGAAGATGCTTCCCGAGCTTGCAGGGCAAGGGCTTCGGGCGGTCAGCTTCGACTTCCCGGGCGTGGGCCTGAGCGACAAGCCCAAGGGCATCGACTACGGCTGGCATGCGCTTGCGAAGTGGGTCGGCCGTGTCGTCGACACCCTGGCCCTTCCGCCGGTGCACCTCGTATTGCACGACATCGCGGGGCCGATTGGCGCCGAGTGGGCGATTCAGAACCCGGTGAAGGTTCGATCGATCACCGTCACGAATACGCTGATGGATGTCGCGCACTTCACGCCGCCATTCCCGATGTGGGCGTTTCGGGTTCCCGTTCTGAGGCACGTGACCTTCTCGACGATGAACACCCCCACGATGCTGAAGCTCTTCCGGTACAGCGGGGTCAAGAACCCTGAAGTGGTCGACGAAGACGTGGTTGCGAGCTACCTCTACCTGCTCAAGAACAATGGTGGCCACCGCAGCTTCCTCGAGATCATGGACGGCTTCGATCTCACCGAACGACATAGAGATTGGCTGCGCGACGGACTCCTAGCGATCGACAAGCCCATGCAGCTGATCTGGGGCGAGCAAGAGATCGCGATTCCACAATCGCAGCTCGACTACATCAAGCAGGTGTTTCCGTTGCGCGCTGAGCACATGGTGGACGCCCGCCACTTCCTCCAAGAAGAGCATCCGGCGGTCATCGCCGCGCATATCGCGACCTTTGCCCAGGGCATTGCCCAGCAATCAAAACGCGCTACCCCCCCGTAAAGTGCCTCTGGCACCGTCGGGTTTTGCCAGAAAACACCACAGAAAAGAGGAGCCACATGGCTGTCGAACGCACGCTTAGCATCATCAAGCCCGACGCTGTCGAGCAGAACAACATCGGGAACGTCCTTGCCATGATCCAGGGCGCGGGCCTCAAGGTTCTCGGGACCCGCATGCCGCATCGGAGCCGCGCCCAGGCCGAAGGCTTCTACGAAGTGCATAGGGAGCGCCCGTTCTTCGGGGAACTCGTCGAGTTCATGACCCGCGGCCCCGTGGTCGTGACCGCGCTCGAGGCGGACGACGCCGTGAAGCGCTACCGAACGCTCATGGGGGCGACTAATCCCGCCGAAGCCGACGACGGCACCATTCGGCAGGCCTACGGCACCGATATCGGCGAGAACGCATGCCACGGCTCGGACAGCGTCGAGAATGGCAAGATCGAGGTTGGCTACTTTTTCCCCGAGTACCTTCTCAAGTAAGTCATGGGCGAATCGAACGACAGCGAGTTGCGCGCCCTCGTCGAACAGGCCTTCGAGGACCGCTCGAAGCTAGAGGACGCGAAGTACCGAAGTGCAGTCGAAGAGACCATCGAGCTCCTCG
>QMMB01000055.1 GCA_003647035.1 Deltaproteobacteria bacterium
AAGTGGCCGACCATGTTGTCTTTCCGACGCGAGCAGGGAAGAAAATGGTACTTGGTGCGCTCAGTTGGGATCCAATAATAGGCGTGTTGGCGCGTATGTTGACACCGCGTGGCGGCCCAAGAGCTCGCGCATCGCGATGGCGTAGGCGTCGACACAATGGTGCGTCGCGAGGTATCGGCGCGCCTCTCGGCGGAGTGCGGCGCCGGCGTAGTCTTCCACGAAGAGGCGGTGGGCCGCTGCGGCCAGCGCGTGCGCGTCGTCGTTGGGCACGGTGACGCAGGCATTGTGCAACGGAAGCGCGGCGGTAGCCCGTTCCATGGCGACCACCGGTAGCTCTCGGGCGAAGGCATCGAGCATCTTGACCGGGAGGCCTCCTTCGGTTCGTCGTGGCACCCACCCGAGGTCAGCTGCCGCGTGCGCGAGCTCGCGGGCCCGCTCCCCGTCGATCCCGCGGACATGGATGGCATCGACGACGCCTGTGCGCTGTGCGCGTTGCCGGGCAGGCGCAGGGTCGGACTCGGTGGCTACGAGCAGTTGCGCCATTGGATCGCGGTGCCGCAGGAGCGCCAGGGCTTCGATGAGGTGTTCCCAGCCCTGGTATGGATCGAGGTTGCCCGCGTAGAGGCAAATGTGCGCGTTATCGGCGAGGCCGAGCGCGTTCCGTGCTGCACTGCGTGTCGGTCGAGGCGCGGCCGGTACCGTCCACGGGACCGGCAGGTAGTGCGTGCGTTGCCCGAGGAGCCGGGCCAGCGAAGGAGCGACCGCTGCGACACCCGCGGCACGCGCACACACGGCCTGCTCGGCCTGCTTCGCAACTCCGCTGACGAGGTGCGCGGGCGCCGAGGGGAAGTACACGGGGAGCTCGCGGGCGAGGGAGGTGTGCGCGACGTAATAGACGGGGGCGGCCCGTGCTGCGAGCGCTGCGATCGCCGCTTCGATGTGGTGGGCCACGATGGCCTCGGGGCGCAGGCGTTTTGCCAGTCTGCGGATTTCGAAGACGCACCGAGTGTCGAGCCCGACTTTGCCCCACGAAGGCCCCGACCGGAGCGAACGCACCTTGGGGAAGTCCGGGATACGGTGGACCTCGTAGGGCGCGTCGAGCTCGTATCCCGCTTCCGCGTAGGCCAACAAATGGGTTTCGCCGCTGGTTGCGGACGCTCCGAGCATGGCGGCCAGTGCGGCCTGGGTCCCCTGGTAGCTCGGGAAGGGGAGGCACGCGACGTGAAGGATCACTCGATGTACCCCAGTGCACGCAGCCGCGACTCGACGAGTCCCTCGTTTCGCGTCGCGCGTGGTGCGACCGGGCCGGCCTTCGGGAGCGCCAGCGTCGGTGCGCTTTGGTCCTGGCCCAGAGCCTCCCAAAGAACGCGTCCCCTGAATGAAGGCGGCACCGAGAGGCCCAGCCGTGAGAGGAGCGTCGCGGTCAGATCTGCAATGTGCGCGTCGATCTGCCCTGCTCGTTGCACGCTTGGCCCGGCCAGGGTCATGAAACCGTGCGAGCGATGACTTCCGGGGAGGCTCCGGCCCTTCTTGCCCAGCTTTTCGTCCTCTAGGAGCTTTCTGAAGGGTCCGGTGAGGCGATTTTGCCGTCGCGGGGGCGTGCTTGGCATCAGGTTATAGGAGTAGCCGTCGTCGAGGTGGAGATCGAGAAGGAGATCCGGTGCGCGTTCGAGGTGAGGGCCCTCGAAGAGCTCCTCGCGGGGGATCACGTTTGCGAATACGGGCTCGCCGCTCCACGGATCGCGAGTGTCGAGCAGTGCCGCCCGTACCTGGAGCATCGTTGCTCGTCTCTCATCCGGCCGAACGATGCCGCGCGGCTCCCGGCCAGCCATATTGAGATAGATGCCGGGGAAGTAGTTCAGCTCGTCGCTGAACGCGACCGTATTGCCCATATCGATCGCGCCGAACCGTACGTTCGATTCCAGGCGACTGGGGAGCCATGCGTTGCCCCATCGGAAGACCCGCTCGCGCAGACGCGGCGGAAAGCGCCGAAGCGCGATCTCCTTCAGACCGGCGCCTCCCGGGCCGCGTTGCTTTCGGAACCGAAGCAGGCCGTGCTCCGCAAGGAGGCGATTGAGGTAGAGCACCTTGTTCGATGAGCCGCCCGACCCGTGGTCGCTGAGCACCGTGACCTCGGTCTGGTTGCCGCCGGCCGCCTCCAAGAGCGAGCCCACGGCCCGGTCGAGCGCCTGGTAGACTCGAAGGAGCCCACCTCGCTGTGTGGCCGAAACCGTATCGGGCCGGCGCGGCGATTCCGGGTCGTGGTGTGCCCACAGGTAGTGCGACGCTGTGTCGCTTTCGCCAAAATACACCGCGAAGACATCCCAGTCCTGCCGCTCCAACAACCATCGAGCCCACTCGGTCTTGCGGGCGACGCGACGCTCTAAGGCGACAGGCAACCGATCGACCCAGCCGGGCGCGTCCGCGTGGAACTCGTCCACATCGTCGAAAGTCGGAGCGCCGAACTTCTGCACCGTCTCGTCGTAGAGTGACGGCGGCCACATGAAGGAGCGATCCGCTTCGAACGCCACCGGTGCGTCCCAGCCACTTGCGAAAACCCCGTGCTCGAGCTCTTCGGGAGGCCAAGTCGCAGGAAAGCTCAGACACGCGCATCGAAGTCCGAGTTCATCGAGCTGTTTGAACACCGTCGGCACTTCCCGTGCGGTCCCGGCCGTGAACCGCACCTGGTATCCCTTGCGCGTGGTGAAGTCGAAGACCCCGTGGCGAGCCGGGTCGACCCCCGTGAGGAAGGTTGTCCAGTTGGGTAGGGTGGCTGGCGGCTGCACCGACTCGAGCGCAGCGAACACGCCGCGTGCCATGAGAGCGTGAAGGTTGGGAAGATGCTCCGGCCCGAACTGGTGGACGAGCTTCAGATCGAAGCCATCCAACCCCACCACGAGCGCCCGAGCCGTCATTCCGGGAGGCTAGCGCGTCGCACCGTCGCGGTCACCGGGACCAGTCTCTCCCCAAAATGCCCGGTGGCCTCGGCACTCCGAATGCGCCCAAGATCGTCGGCGTCACGTCGTAGATCTCGGCTCCCTCGATATGTCCCCGGGCCGGCGTCCCGCCGCCGCTCATCACGAAGATTCCATTCCAGTCGTGGTTGCAGCCGTCGGGTCCGGTGTCGTGCTGGGTGGCGACGATCTGATCACCCCCGATCGACCCGATGGCGCGTAGCTTCAAATCGTCGAAGTACACCATCAGGTCCGGAGGCAGGCCTCGGACCTGCCGGTAGTGCTCTTCAGGGATGCGGACCGTTACTGGGACGGGGTTGTTCTCGTCGTCCCGCAGGTTCTCGAGCTCCGCGCGAAGCTTGCGGCGAACCGCGCGGAGCTCGGCCGGCGGGATCGTTCCGTCCGGCTCTCGACCGGCGACGTTCAAGAAGACCCTGCCGTAGTAGCCGCCCTCGGCCCACGCCGTTGTGCGTTGCCAATCGACGAGCCCATGGTCGAGCGGTGAAGGCGCCTTGGGCGGCTCGCGAAGCACCAAGTAGCCCTGCCGGATCAACCATTCGTTGATACAGAAGCCCCCATGCATCGCGCGGGCTCCGTGGTCGCTCACCACCAGCATCGTGGTGTGTCGGTCGGCGAGGCCGCAGAGCCGCCCGATGTGGGTATCGAGGAGCTGATAGTACTCGCGGCCCAGGTGTTCCCACGGGTTGCCGGGCTCGTGGCGCGGGTGCTCCGGATCGATGTGGCGCCAGAACGCGTGATGAAATCGATCGACTCCGATCTCCACCATCATCATGAAGTCTGGCCGCTTCTCGCTCCACACGTGCGCCGCGATGTCGACGTGTTGTGCGGTCATCGTGACAATGTCTCGATAGATTCGGTCCAGATCGTTCGCGCGAAAGTCCTCGACATCTGCGAGATAGGGTCCGAATCGGTCTACGATCTCGGCCTCGAGCCCCCGTGGGAAGCACCACGGAGCCTCGCTGCCCGGCCACATGAAGCCGGACACCATCTGGCCGCGCACCGGCGTCGGCGGCGAGGTGAGTGGAACGAAAAGGGGGGCTACCCGCTGCCCATGCTCGCCCAGCCAATCCCAGACGCGTTTCAGTCGCACATCGCTACTGTCCACCATGCGCAGTCGCGTCTCGCCAGGGACCCGGTTTCGAAACCCGTACAGCCCCAGCTCGCCAGCGTCGCGGCCCGACACCATGCACGTCCACGCCGGAACGGTGATCGGCGGCTCCGAGCTTCGAAGTGGGCCCCAGGTGCCGCGCTCCATCAGGGCGCGCAGGTTCGGCATCGCGTCGCGGTATCGCTCGAACACGAGCCGGGGCGCAGCGCAGTCGAGCCCTATGACTATCATCCGGTGCCTAGCCATGTCTTGGGCCACGCTATCACCTAGGATCTACGAGGTCGGCGGCTTCGTAGATGGTGCGTTCGAGGTGTGTGAGGTCAAAAGGCTTTTCAATTCGGAGATTTGGGACGCTTTGGAGGAAGTCGCGGGCGCGCTGGGTAAAGGCGCCGCCGGTCATGAAGACGATTCGCTCGTTCACAGGGGTCTCCCGCTGCAGGGCAGCTCGGTAGACATCCATACCCGTCATCTCAGGCATGATCAGGTCGCATAGAATCACGTCGTACGCGTTCTCAGACATCAAGGCGACCGCCTCTCTTCCATCGTGGGCGGTCGTCACGTCGTGATCGACGAGTGCTTTCTGAATGAGCCTCGCAATCACGGGTTCATCATCGACCACCAGAACCGACAGCTTTCCCCGGGCCGCCCGGCGGATCGCGCTCATCGACGGAGGTGGCACGGTCAACGGTCGTTGTGCTTTCGCCGCTCTCGGCAGCACGACGCGAGCCACGGTGCCTTGCCCAGGGTGGCTCTGGATCTCGATCGTGCCCTCGAGTGAGTGCACGATTCTGCGACAGATCGAAAGGCCGAGCCCGGTTCCACGTCCGGCAGGCTTCGTCGTCACGAAGGGGTCGAAGATGCGTCGTAGGAGTTGCGAGGAGATGCCCGGTCCCGTGTCCTGCACCTCGATGCACACGCGGTCCTTGTCGGTAATCCGTGCTCGGACGGTGATCGTATTCCGCATTCGGTCGCCCGGGTCGATCGCCTGCGCGGCGTTGACGATCAGATTCAGAAACACCTGACTGACGCGCGTCTGCGAGCCGCGGATGTGCAGGCTACCGTCCTCGTATTCACGCACCACCGTCGCCCGGTGCTGCGTCTCGGGCCGCGCCATCCGGATCACGGAATCGAGGACCTGTTTCAGATTGACGGTCTCGACCTCGGCGCCGTCTCCGCCGTGCGATAAGAATGTGATTTCATTGGTAATTAGTCGAATTCGTTCGGCGCCCTCGTAGGCTTCGCGGACCAGCTGTGCCGCTTCGCTGGATGACGGCTCCCCGGAATCCCGAAGCGAGCGAAGGTGGCTCCAGACGAACGTGAGCGGATTCTTGATCTCGTGAATGATGCTTGCGGTCAGCGTGCCGATCGCCGACATGCGTTCTGCCAGCAACAGCCGCTGTTGAAGCTCGCGCTCCGCCGTCATGTCGACGACCGCGGCGATGGCACGTTCGAACCGTCCCTCGCCGTCCTCGACGAACCGCCAGTGTACGCGAACGTCCCTTGGCTCTCCCGAGCAGCTCATGATCGCGGTTTCGAGATGGACGTCCCGCTCCTTGCGGAAGGCCGCCATCAGTACGCGCAGGAAATCGGCCTTGGACTCGGCGGTCAGCAGCTCGAGCGAGCGGCGAATGCACTCTTCCGCGCTTGCGGCGCCAACTAGCGAGACCGCGCCTGCACTGACCCGATGAATCCGCGTTCGATGGAGGCACTCGGTGAGCGCACCCGGATCCTTTCGAACCAGAGCCTTGAACTCGTCCGCATCGTGGCATCCCTGCGCTTCGATCCACTCGAGTGGGCCGCGAAAGTCGAGGTCCCACAAGGCGCTCGGAACCAACTCCCATGCACCCTTGTCCTGATTGGGTGTGGGTTCCTTCGATTGGCGGATGAGACGAACCATGACCATCCGATCCTAGCGAAGAGGGCGCCGCCCGCCCAAAAGCTGGCACAGCCGCCACCTGGCACCCCTGAATTCAGCGGGGAACATGGTCGAGCACGCGCCGTCCGTTCGCCACGAGCCCTTCGACTCGGCTTCGCGCGGCCTCCGCGGCCGAACGCGCGTCAGGGCTCGGGGGTAGCGGTTCGCCGAGGTGGACGGCGATTCGAGTCCGTGGGCGTGCGGCGATCTTGGCCATGTGTTTGGGGAACGATTCTTTCTCGAAAGGAATCGCGGGCGAGTAGGCGATACCGACGGGAATGATTGGAACGTCGAGCGAGCGCACGGCAGCAAAGGTGCCCGGGTGGAACTCGAGGACGGAGTCGCCTGGAGAGGTTCCCCCTTCGGGGAAGGCGACGACCGTGCGTCCTTGCTTTGCGCGCCTACGAATCTCCCGCAGCGCCGCAGCTCCGCTCCGCCGGTCTTCGCGGTCGACGAAGATCGTATCGCCATGCTTCGCCAAGCGACCGAGTAGCGGCCAATCGGCGACATCGTGTCGGCTGAGGAGCACGCCCTGAAACAGTGAGAGCATCACCCCGATATCGAGCGCGCTTTGGTGGTTCGCTACGATCAGCGCCCCGCCTTCGTGTGTGTGCTGCCCCTGCACCAAGAGCTCCGCGCCGAAGATCCGCAACAGGCCGTCGGTCAGTCGAGCGAGGTATCGGCTCCCGAGGCGTTCCTGACCTTCTGCCGGGGTCAGCGCTCGCCTTGCCTCATAGGCTGTGAGGATCCCCGCAGAGAAGCCAACGAAGGCCCCGGCCCGCAAGACTACGCGCACCTTGCTCATTTTCGCTGCCCCTGACTTTGGACTCGCGAGGTCTTCGGTTTGGTGGCAGTCTCGGTTCGTGGTGGCATCACTTGCACCGGGGTTTCTCGTCGCGGCACCGTCCATGCGGTGTCCCTTCTTCAATCATACGCTGGTGTTGCTGATCGATCACGGCGACGAGGGCTCTTTTGGCTTCGTCCTCAATCGCGTGACCGACCTCGACATCGGAGACGTCTTCAACGAGGTGGGAGTGTCTGGTGACGCGGCAAGCACAGTGCGCGCCCCCGTCATGTTCGGTGGGCCGGTGTCGCCTGAGACCGGCTGGCTCCTCTACGATGCCGAAGGGGTTCCCCAGCCGTCGACCGGTCACACGATTGCAGTGGGCCAACGCATTGCATGCAGCGCTTCGCTCGAGTTGCTCGAACGCATCGCGCGTGGCGACGGGCCCGACACTTGCGCAATGATGCTCGGCTACTCCGGCTGGGGGGAAGGCCAACTCGAGAGCGAGATGAAGCAGGGCTCCTGGATTCCGGTCGACCTCAATTACAGCCTCGTATTCGAGACGCCGGTCGAGAACCGCTGGGAAGCCGCGCTCGCGACGCTCGGCATCGACCCGGCTCGAGTCATCGACAACCAAATCGCAAGCGCGTGAGGCCGCCCAACTCCTCGGGGGGTCCGTTGCCTTGTTTCCGCCAGGATCAGAGGCTACCCCCCGTGGCGATGGGGTTTCGCCTCGACAGATCGGTGTGGATTGGCCTGCTCGCGTTCGCCATGGCGTGCGGCGGCAGCTCCCTTTCTCCCTCGAAGAGTGGCAGAAAAATGCTCGAGCCGGACGACGATGCGCGCAGTGGCTACGAGAAGGCGCTGCTCGATTTTCGCCGTGGCGATTGCCTGTCCGCGGAGCCGATGTTCCGCGAGATCCGTCGAGAGTTTCCGTATAGCCGGTTTGCTGCGCTGGCCGAGCTTCGCATCGGCGACTGCCAGTTCAAGAACGAAGCGTATCCCGAGGCGATCCAGACCTACCGGCAGTTCGTCCGCATCCGTCCTTCACACAAAGAGATCCCCTACGCGCGGTTTCGAATCGCCGAGTGCTATTACAACCAAATCCCTAGCGGCTGGTTCATGACACCTCCTGCGGCCGAGCGGGACCAGAGCGCCGCACGCGACGCCCTCATCCAGTTGCGCCGCTTCGTGGTCGACTATCCGGACGACCAACGCGTTCCGGACGCCAACAAGCTCATGGAGGAATGCATGGGCCTGCTCGCCGCGCACGAATTTTACGTGGCGCGCTTCTACCTCAAGCGGGACGCGTATCGAGGCGTGATTTCGCGGCTCAAGGGGCTGCTCGCGGCCTATCCCGGCAGCGGCGTCGAGTCCAAGGCATTGCTGCTGCTCGGAGAGGTCTACTTGAAGAACGCCGAGGTCGAGGCAGCTCGCCAGACCTTCAACGAGATCGTCCAGCGTTTCCCGGAGAGCGGCGAGGCCAAGAAGGCACGGGCCCTCCTTGGCAAGATGGGCTGACGCCCCGAGCGCGGATTTCTGGCCACCGATCCAGCCGATCGCTACCTTCGGGTCCATGGCTCCCTGGGCTGAACAGATTCTGGAGGCGGCGAACGAACACTACGACCGCGCCGAGTACGCGCTCGCTCAGCCCTACTACGAGAAGCTGGTGCAGCAGGGTCTGCGCTATCCGGACGTGTTCAATCGGCTCGGCGTCATCTATCACTTGAATGGACGGCTTCCTGAAGCGCGCTGGTGCTTCGAGCAGGCGCTCGAGGTCAACTCTGGCTATCTCGAGGCGGCGCTCAATCTCACGGTGACGTGCAACGAGCTCGGGGAGTACGGGTCTGGCGTTCGCACGCTGCAGCAGGCTCAGCGCCACTCCGACTCGTCGAACGACGCCTACCGGCGCGGCAAGGTGGCGAACCTTCACCGTTCGCTCGGTCGCGCATACCTCGATCTAGATCGTCCCGAGGACGCGATGCACGAATTCGGGCGCGCGCTCCGGCTTTGCCCGAAGTTCCACGACATCCGCCTCGAGCTCGCCAAACTGCTCAGGCTGCGCGGCAACGCCCACGGCGCCCGCGAGGAGCTCACGCTCATATTACAACTGGACCCGGACCACCACGACGCCCGAGCGCTGCTAGGCGTGATCGAAATCGAGACCGGAGACCACAACGAGGGCCTGCAGCACCTGCGTGCAGTGATCGACCAATGCGCCGACCATTCGGTCGCCCATGCCTACCTCCAGCAGGCCGATTCCGACTACCGGCGCGCCTCCTGAGCCCACTCGCCGGGTCGCTTTGTGGCCGCTGCAAACGGTGCCACACTGTCTGAGACGTGCCCCCGACCGTCCTCCTGCTTGACGATGACACTCAGTTTCGATCGAGTGTCACCCCCGCGCTCGAAGCGTTCGGGCTTCGCGTCCTGAGCGCGACCAAGGGCAGCATCGCACGCGCGCTACTCGAAGAAGAGGAGCCGGCGTTGCTCATCGTCGACGGCCTGCTCCCCGACATCAACGGTATCGTCTGGATCGAGTGCCTCCGCGGTGACGGTATCAACATCCCTGTCATTTTCGTTTCCGCGTTCTACAGGGATCTGACGACGTTCAAGCATCTCACGGTCGATCTCGACGTGATCAAGGTGTTCCACAAGCCCGTCGCGGTGGAACGATTCGCTCGCGAGGTAGCGAATGCCGTGTCTGCTCCGATGAGCCTGACGCCAGCCGCGAACGGGCCTGCCGATGACCCGGCCGACCGAGTGCTTTTCCCCGACCAGGATTCCGAGCCTGGCGTCGACGCCGAGAAGGCCAAGCAGTCGTATACCAGCCTGCTTCCGATTGCAGCAGACAACCTGACGGGCGCGATCCGTCGAGTGCATTCGGAGGTCGATCGAACGAGTGTGGTCGCCGAAGCGCTGCGCCAAGCGCACGACCTGCACGGCGCCGCACAAACGCACGGCTTCGCAGAAATCTCTGCGGCGGTGGGCCGAATCGAAAGCCAGCTTCGTTATCTGCAAGAATCGGGACGGCTCGATTGGACGACCATGTTCGAGTCGATCGATGAGGTTCGCGTCCATGCCGCCGCAGCGGTCGGTCGCTCGGTCGACACCGGGTCCACGGCGGCTGCTCCGCCGTCGGTCACTCCGGCTGCGACGTTCTTCCTGCACCGTCCCGTTCCGAGGGATTTCGTCCCGACCCTGCTGGTGCTCGAAGACGACCCCGCGATGATCGCCTACTTACGGTCCGCGCTCGACGAAGTGCTCGTCCATTTGAGGCCCGTGTCGACCATCGACGAGGCGCTCAAGATCGCCAGCCGGAATCCGCCCACAGCGGTTCTGGTGGGCTGGCCTCTCGAGGACCGAGAGGCGCTCCCGAAGTTTTTTCAGATGTTCCGCAGCATGCACGGTTGCACGGAGGTACCTGTCATTCTGCTCTCGCTCGATGACGACCCGCACACTCGGGCTCTCGCTGCGCAGCTTGGCGTCGACATCTTTCTGCCCCACCCGGTCGAGCTCGTCCGGCTCCATCAGGCGATAGGGACCGCCGTCGAGCGCGCCATGACCCCGCGGCCCAAGGTCGCCGTTCTTCGCGACCCGGACGCGGCGAGGCAGATCGAAGAAGCCGGCATCGAATGTTTCCTCTACTTCAGCCTCGAGGAGCTCTTGCGCGAGATCGACATCCAGTGTCCGGACGCGGTGCTGCTGGGGTCCAGCGTCGCTGGCAAACAGGTGCCCGCCATCATCCGCATGTCGGCTTGGGATTCGGAGTTTGCTTTGCTGTGCTTCGATGATTCCCCGCTCGCCAAAGAATCCGAGGTCGGCGAGCCTCTTGTTCGCGCGGCTGGTTGGCTGGTGAACCTGCACCGCGAGGCCGAGCGGATGGCGCGACTTCGCCGGCAGCAATTGCGGTGCAGCCAGACCGGGTTGCTTGCGCGTTCGGGTGCGGTGGCCGCACTCGAATCGGGCCTATCATCCGCCCAGCGAAATGGCCGCACGTACTCGCTAGGCCTCCTTCAGGCGACGGGTCTCGATGGGCTCGATCACGTCAAGGCGCGACGCTTGCGAACTCATTTGGGCCGATTGATCTACGGGAGATTCCGCCGCGAAGACGTTCGGGGCCGTTGGGACGGGAACACGTTCGTGATTGGGTTCGACGGCTCTAGCGCCCGGGCTGTCGTCGAGGTCGTCCGCAGGCTTCAAGAGGATCTCGATGCCCAGCGCACTCGGGAGCCCGAAGAGCTCTCCTTTCTGCACGCTGCAGTGGGGTTGGCGTCGTACCCGCTCGACGGGGATACGACGCGGTCCCTGATTCTCGCTGCTCACGAGCGTCTCGAAAGCGCTGTGGAACGCGAGTCGGATGCGTTGGTTTG
>QMMB01000056.1 GCA_003647035.1 Deltaproteobacteria bacterium
AGATCCTACGAGGCGACCTATTGGCTCGTAGCGGCCGCTACAATGAGGCCGAGGTGGTGTTTGACGAGGCGCGCGCGACCTTCGGGCCCATCCGCGACGAGCTGGATCGCACGCGTCGCGAGCACCCTGACCTTCATGCCTATTTCCGGCAGGTTGTGCGGGCAAACCTAGAATACTTCGACATTGACGACTTCCTGCCGGAGTCCGCCCGGCGCTGGATCGTCCTCGAAGGCGACTACGAGCGAGCGCTCGAGGTGCTCGCCGATCTGAGCGAGGCCAAGCAGTTGGTCCGAGAGACCGACGAGCTCGCCCAACGGATCACCGCGGCCCTGAGCGCCCCCAATCGGGTGAGCGTATTCTCTGACCTCCGCCGGCAGCGGGAAAGGACGACGGGACTACGCAACCGCGCGGCCCGCGCTCGGGGAACCCTGATCAGCATCGAGGCTCAGGCGCGAGGCGACCGGGGCGGCGTGATCTCGCGCGTTCGGTCACGGCGGCAGGAACTTCACTCCGAAGTGATGAAGATGCCGGTCGACACGGAAGAGTTCGTCGACCGCGATTTCGAAAAGCTCGAAGAGTACCGGGCCGCCGAGCGCGACCTCCAGGGGCTGCGCGTGGAGATCCTCGGGCTCGAAGCTCGTATCGTCGCCTCGAGGGCAGGTCTGGCCGCCGTCGACCCAGCGAAGGTCGACCCCAACGCACTACGCGCACAACTCGACCTGCACGCCGCGGAGGTCAAGAAGCATGAAGAGCAACTGACCTGGATTCGTCGCCGCCTCGAAGTCGGCCGCCTCCACGTCGGCGTGGGCGACAATCGGTATCGGGCGGACGACGCGGAGCGCGTGAAGTTCAACAGCTTGGTCGAGCGGGAGCGTGAGCTCGCCGGTTCGAGCGGTCCTGCCTACGACGCCGCATTCTCCCGCGTGGCCGCCGTGGAGCGCCAGCTCGATCAGCGCGACGCGGAGGTCGCGGACATGGTGCGACGACGGGTCGCGGAGATGCTGGTCGTGGTCGACGAGGAGCCCGTCAAGCGCGCCCGCTACCGCGTGCTCCTCCGCTCACTCGAGGGCGAGACCGAAGACGTCGTCGGCGCGATCGCATACCTCAACTTCCATCGCGTCCGTGACCGCTTCTACGAATTCGTCCTGCGGGCGGCCCTCGGCAAGATCAACATCTCCTGGGCGCGGCGTGAGGATCACCGACTGCGCATCGACGCGTTGACCCGGGAGCGTGCACGCGAGCTTCAGGCCCTCGGTGACGAGTTCCGCGACGTGATGGACGAGAACCAGGGCGGCGAGGGCGCGCCATGAGCCCGCGTCGCAAGGCCCTCTCGCAATCTTTGCTAGCGATGTGCTTCACGGCATGGGGCCCCACCGTTCCCGCGACCGCGCAGGAGGGGGAGGAGGCTACGCCCTGGGAAGGCGCAACCGACGTCACGTTGCCACCATTCCTTCAGGACACCGACCAACGCATCGTCGACCAAAGGCCGCCCCCGACCGCCCAACAACTCGAAGCACTGAGGCAACTCGAAGCAGAGGTCGATCGATTCACCGAAAGCGGCGAGGCCTTCCGGTCGACGGTCACGTCGCTGGTGCGGCGGGAGTACCTCCAACAGCGCCGCGAGCGCGACCGCTGGTATGGCGAGCAGCTCGAAACAGAGGAGCGAGCGTTCGACGAGGCCCGCGAAAATGCGATTCGCATCTTCGAAGAGTTCATCCGCAGCTACCCGCAGCACGCGAAGTACACCCCGGACGCCATGTTTCGCTTAGGCGAGCTTTATTTCGAGCGAAGCGCCCTCGACTTCCAGAAGCTCTACGACGATGCGCAGGTCGCTCGCGAGGCCGGTGACCTCACCGCCGAGGACAACCTTCCGACATCGCCCGACTTCACGCCGACGGTCGTCCTCTACAAGACCCTGGCGCGCGCGTTTCCGGCCTACGAGCGCTCTGACGGAGTGTACTATCTGATCGGGTACACCCTGAACGAGATGGGGCGCCCCGAGGAAGCCGTCGCGGCATGGCTCGCGCTGGTATGCTCGAACAAGTACGACTACGACCCGGACTGGCGACCCCTACCGCCAGACGCTTCGCTGGCGGCACAGGCCAGGTACCCGGCCTTGACGCTAGACGGTCGGCCCCCGGACGCACCAGCCGGTGGCTCGTTCGTCAACCCGTACAAGAGCTGTCAACCGATCACACCGGAGGCGCGCTTCGTCAGCGAGACCTGGTTCCGGGTCGGCGAATACCACTTTGACGATTTCGGGGGCCGGAACGCGCTCGACCTGTCGATCGCGGCGTATGGCCGCATCCTCGAAAACGCCGACGACCGCAACTACAATCTCGCCCTCTACAAAGTCGCCTGGGCGTACTACCGTGCGAGCCGTTACCCCGATGCGATCCGGCATTTCGGCAGGTTGGTCCAGTGGTCGGACGACACGCGGAGCAGGACCGGCAGGGCAGGCTCCGAGCTTCGACCCGAAGCGATCGAGTACCTCGGTATCGCTTTCGCATACGACGACTGGAACGAAAATCAGGTGGCCGACCCAATCGAGGGCCAGCCAACCGGCCTCGAGCGCATCCAGGATGCCGCGCTGATCCCGCAGAAGCGACCCTGGACGCCCGAGGTCTACTTCCAGCTTGGACAGGTCTACTTCGACGAAGCGAAGTACGTGGAGGCTATCGCTGCCTGGCGACTGGCGATCACGAAGTGGCCGAACCACCATCGCACCCCCGCGATTCTCAACGACATCGCGGTCGCCCACCAGATGCACAACGAGTTCGAGAGAGCGATCGTCGCACGCTCGGAGCTCACCCAATACGTGCAGGGCAGTCCGTGGTGGAGCGCAAACATGGACCGTCCAGCGGAGCAGCGAAACGCCGAGCAGCTGGCGGAGAACGCGCTCATCGTCACCGCGATCCACCACCACCAACGGGCACAACGACTGCGCCAGCAGTGCGTGCAGGACCGCAACGTCAGACTCTGTCGCGACACCAGGGTCGAGTACCAGCTAGCTGCCACCGCATACCGCGGATACCTCGAGCGCTACCCGAACAACCCGCAGGGCTACGAGCTGCACTACAACCTCGCCGACGCGCTGTATTGGTCGAAGAACTACGAGCAAGCAGCAACGGAGTACGCCGAAGTTCGGGACTCGAACGTCGATGACACCTACCTCGCCGAGTCCGCGCGGCGAGTCGTGGAGTCTGTGAACCGCATCGCCGATCGCGACGTCGAAGAGGGACGCTTGCTCATCCGCAGCAAGCCCCCGGTTCCGACGGGTACGCCCCCATCTGTCCATCCCGTCGCGATGCCCGAAACGGTGCAGCGGCTCGCCCGAGCCAGGGAGATTTACCTCACGCGCGTGCGATCCAGCCGAGACACGGAAGGCGTGCGTGCGGCCTACGACTACAACAACGCGTTGCTGCTCTACTGGTACGGCTTCTGGCCGCAGGCGGACTCCCGATTCACACGCATCTACGAGGAGCGGTGCTCAGGTCCCGAAGCCGATGCGACGGGTCAAATCGCCTGGGAGAATCTGCGCGCGATGGCCATGGCGACGGACGACTCTGAAGAGATTCGGCGCCTGGCAACCGATATCCAGAAGCGGGGCTGCACGTTCTCGGCGCGCGCCGACAAAATCGACTGCAGCAAACCAGGCAACCGCGATAAGCCAATTTGCCGTGCCGGCGCGGACCTCAACGCGCTGGTCTACCAGGACGCACTCGACGTCTACAAGCGCGCCGGACAAGCCGCTGGGAGCGAGCAGCGGCTTCTCTACGAGCAGTCGGCCACGATGCTGCTGGCCGCGGTCAATAGCAACCCCGGCGACCGACAGGCCCCCGTCGCACTCGAATACGCGGCGCTCGCGCTCGAAGCGACTAACCGCTTCGACTCGGCAGGCCAGCTTTACCAGCGCATCATCGACGAGGTCGGGCCGCGTCGAGCGGAGGACGCAGAGGAGCAGCAGAGCCTTGATGCCATCTTGGCGAACGCTCACTTCAAGCTCGCCTACACCGCAAGCCGCAACTTCGACTTCGACCGCGCCGTGGAGAATTATCGCGTCCTCGCCGACTCGACGCGCTTCGCGAAATCGACAGACCCAGAAGTCCAAAGCAAGCGCGACGACGGGCTCGTGAACTCGGCGATCCTGCTCGAGCAACTCCAACGCTACCCCGAAGCGACACGATACTACCGCCGCGTCTACAACAGCGTCGAGGACTCCGAGACGAAGCGCAACGCGCTCTACCGAATCGCCGAGATGGCCTACAAGCAGGAGCGCTATCCCCAGGCGATCACCGGCATGCGCGCGTTCATCAAGGGCTACGGCAACGAGGGCGAGGCCGGAGAGTTGATCGTGCGAGCCTACTGGTCGATCGCGCAGTCCTGGAGGGCGCGCGGACGCAGCCGTGACTACCGCACTGCGCTCAGAGACGTGACGTCATCGTACGAGCGGACAGGCCAGCCCGCCGGCTCGATCGCGGCCGGGTACGCCGCCGAGGCTCGCTTCATCCTGGTGGACGGTAGGCTTGCCGCCTTCGAGAACTTCCAGATCAAGCCAGGCCAGCCGAAGACGATCGAGGCCTACATCAAAGCCATCACGAAGCAGATCGGAAGCGGCGGCAGTCAAGCTCAGTCGATCGCCGACGGATACGAACCGGTATTCCCGTATCGGCGCCCGCGCTGGACCATCGCGGCGTACGTGCGCCAGGGGCGGGCCTACGAGATCCTGGCTCGCTCGATTCTGAACACCCCGGTCGTGATGCCGTTGGACCTGAAAAAGGTGCTCCGACAGGCCGGCCGAGACGAGCGCGAGGAGTACCAATTCGACTTCGAGGACAAGGTGCGCCAGGTGCTCGACAACAAGGTGCGACCGGTCGAGTGCTTCGCGGTCGCGCGCTACGCGTTGGCGGCCCGTGCGGGGCGTGCCGGAAGCTTCGACGATCAGTACACCCGTATCGCGATCGACCGGCTTCAAGCCTATGGCGACGAGCGCATCGCGGAATGCATCGTGGAGGCGCAGACCCGTGACGCCACCTTCCAGGGATATGTGCCTGGCGAGTTCTCCCGGTCACCGAGAGGCAGGCCGCTAGAGATTCGACCAGGGATCGCCCCACCTGCTATCACCGGGGAGAAGAAGTGATGCGCCCGGGGGTCCTAACGCTGGTGTGGATTGGAGCGATGGTCCTCGCTACGTACGGCTGCGCCGGCAAGTCGTCCGGCAGGACTGCGCCGCAATCCACGTCGGGCGGTGAGGCGGCGGTCCCCGAGTCCGGAGACACGTCCCTCGGTACCGCAGCGCCATCGGCAGCGGAGGGGGCCTGGGGGGCGACCCGCGCCGAGCAGTGCCGCCGGGAAGCCCACCCATCGATGTCCTCCAAAGCTCGGAAGGCCTTCGATGACGGCGTGCGCTACGCCTCGACCAACAACATCGCCGCCGCCGAAACGAGCTTCCAAGCAGCCCTCAACAAAGACCCCAACGCGTACCCCGCGCTGTACAATCTAGGCGTTCTCGCCGACCGAAGTGGCGATGAGGGGGATGCGATGGACTACTATCGCCGCGCGTTGCGAGTGGTTGCCGACTACGAGCCGGCCGCGCGTGGCATCTCGACAATTCAGATTCGCCAAAACCAAGTGCGGGCCGCGGTGGCGACGGTCGAGCCGCTCGCCAACGAGTATCGCGCCAACCTCGAAATGCAGGCGCTCTACGCCGAGGTGTTGGTGGACGCGAAACGGCTCGACGAGGCTTGGATGGCCGCGAGACGTGCGCTCAAGTGTGACGAACGCTTCGTGCCCGCGCTGATCGCGCTGGTGAAGGCTAGCCGAGCGCAGGGACGGGATGAGCTCGCGGACTCGATCCTCGCGCAAGCGATGCAGGTGGACCGCAACGTGGCCGAGCTGCACTTCCTGCACGGCGAGAGGCTTGCCGCCGAGCCCGGGCAGCTCCGGGAGGCTATGGCGGCGTACGAGCGAGCCATTCAACTGCGCCCCAATTACGCGGAGGCCCGCATGGCGCTGGGCATACAACTGCTCGCAGGCGGCAACTATCCAGGCGCGCTGTCCCACTTCCAGGCCGCCGAGCGCCTCGTTCCGACGCTTCCAGAGGTTCACGTCAATCTGGGTGATGCCTACCGGGCCACCCGCCAATGGACCGACGCCCAGCGCGCTTACCGACAAGCCCTCGACCTACGGTCGAATTTGCCCGAAGCACACTATGGCTTGGGCTTGCTGTTCCTCACGGCTGCAGGCGACTTTCCCGGCCTCGACGAGCTCACCGCCTTTGAGAAGGCAGTCAGCGAGCTCAAGAGCTATCGCAGTGAAATGGGCCCGCGCCTAGCCAAGGACGACCAGTCGGAAGAGTATCTTCGCGACCTAGATCGAATGATCAAACGAGCGCGGCGCCGGATGGAGCGCGAACAGGGAGGCACGTCATGAAACGCTGGGCTTCGATCGTATG
The DNA here is from genome assembly GCA_003647035.1 of Deltaproteobacteria bacterium. Taxonomy (GTDB): domain Bacteria; phylum Myxococcota_A; class Polyangia; order Polyangiales; family Houyiibacteriaceae; genus SG8-38. The sequence continues at coordinate 6,455 of QMMB01000056.1, forward strand.
GCTCGCACTGCTTCTCGTCGCCCTAGCGACGACCGCAACGCTTGCGCAAGACGCCAAGAGACGCCAACCGCGGGTCATCCAGCTCGAAGAAATCGTCATCGAGGGCCGCGTCCAAAAACCCAACGCGTTTTACATCCTCAACCGATCCAACTTGGGCTATGAGGTGCTCGAGCTTCGCACGAGCTTCCTCCGCGACATTCTGCGCAGCGTTCAGAAAGAACCCTTCTAATGGCGCAACCGCAGACTCCTAGCCAGCGACCGCGTCCTGGCGCCATGACGATGGAAATGCAGGCGGTCCCGATGAAGCGCTCGGGCCCCAAGGTCCTGCGGATCGGCCTCTTTCGGGAGAAGAAGATCGTCGAGGAGCGCATCATCCGGCGACGCGAAACGGTTTCTGTCGGCACCGCGGCGAAGAACCACCTCATCATCAAGTCGGGGACTCTGCCGGCCAAGATCGAGTCGCGTTTCGAGCTCTTCCAGCTCGTGGGTGACGACTACATCCTGAACTTCACGGGAGACATGACCGGGAAGGTCGCATTGCCCGGCGGCGTGCAAAAGCTGGAGCATCTGCGCGAAACCGGCGCGGCGCGAAACGCCGGAACCCACTATCAGATCAAGCTCGCCGACACCTCGCGCGGCAACATTCGCATGGGGGATTTCACCGTCTTCTTCGAGTTTGTCTCGGCCCCGCCGATCACGCCGAAGCCCCAGCTCCCAGCAGCCGTGCAGCGAGGATTCGTCAAGAACATCGACTGGACATTCACCACCTGGGTGATCTTCTCGTACATGGTCTTCTTCGGATTCATCATCTACATGGAGAACTCCGACTGGGAAGTCGACACGGGAGCCCAGGAAATGCCCGAGAGGCTGGCGCGCCTGATCTTCGAAGCGCCGATCGAACCGCCTGCGGTCGAAGAGGAGATCGACGCCGGCGAGGGTGAAGAAGAGAAAACCGAAACCAAGGCCGCAGACAAACGACCTGCCGAGGCCAAGGAGAAGGAACCAGCGGGCGGAGCCGAGCCCGCCGAAGCCGCTGCAGGCCGTGCACGCATCGTGCAGGAGGCTGCTGCACAAGCCGAAGCCATGCTGCTCGGTGCCCTCGGCAGCGAGGGCGGCGCGCTCAGTGACGTCCTCGCTGGAGGGGCCGTCACGGGCAACGCGGCCGACGTCTTGGCGCAGGCTTCAGGTGTCGGGGTGGCAACCAAGAGCGAGGTAGGGACGCTGCGCACACGTAGCGGCGGGGGCAGCGGGCAAAAGGCGGGCCTCGGCTCGCTCAAGAAGAGCAAGGGTGCCGGCAAGGCGGCCAAAGAAGGCCAGGCCGTCAAAGAGCGTGACGTCCGAGGAAATGTCGGTCTCAACCGCGGGGGCGACGTCGGTGGCAGTGGTGAGTTCGACTCGGCGCTCGTGCAGCGACAGATCAAACAGCGTTTGAAGTCGATCACCCGCTGCTACGAGTCCGAACTTCGCAAAAACCCAAGCCTGGCCGGGAAGGTGACGGTCACCTTCACCATCCAGGAACGGGGCAACGTGACCGACGCCAGAGCGAGTGAAAATACAACCGGCAGCGCGGCCGTCGCGGACTGTGTGACGAGGGCGATCAGCCGCTTCCGCTTCAACCCGGGGCCGGACGGCGGCAGCGTCACCTTCCGTTATCCCTTTGTTTTCCAACCACAAAATTAGCTTCGACGAAACCATACTATTCCTGCTTAACTGTATTGTGGATCCATTGACACGAGATTGGCTCGGCGTATAATCGCCGCAAGTTTAGGGGATCGTTGATGTTTAGACGGATGGGGCCCGTGCGACACGTACTTTTTGCCGCTTTAGCGGTCGGCGGGAGCTTGGGCTATGCGGTAGCTCAGGAGGGCGGCGATTCGACGGTCGACGTCATCAAGATCGAGCCGATGGGGCCGGCCACTGAGAAGCAACCGTTGTCGCCCGCCGCACAGGCCAAGGCTGCAGAGGCGGCGGTGGCCAACGCGTCGGCGGGCTGCAGCGCCCAGTCGCAGGCACTTCAGAGTGCAAAGCGAGACAAGGACATCATCCGCGCGACCTGCCTGGACGACAAACTCCGTCAATGCAACGCCAACCTCCAGAACATCAAGCGGCGGGAGGCCGCATTGAACGAGGCCATCTCCGAGGGGGACACGGGTCGCACCAATCATGAGTTCACCGTGATCGGCGTTCTCTCTCAGAAGTTCAAGATGCTGGCACAGGCTGCGAACCAGTGTGTGGGTCAGGATCTGTTCGATACCGGGGACACCGAGGTCCGCGAGGAGGTCGACCTGTTCGCTCCCGACGAGAACCCGGCCGTGATCACAGGCGTGCCGGACTGGCCGGTCCCATACATCCCACCGCCCGTGAGCGGTGTGAGCTAACTAGCGGAGTGGTTTTGGCATGCGCGGGGGGAACGAGGGATCATGCGCTACTGCTCGAAGTTAGAGCTTGCTCTGGCTTTGGTGGCCGTCTTGAGCGCCGCGTGGTCGCCACTGACCGCGAGCGCGCAGGGCTTTAGCGCCGACCGTGCAGCCAGTGAGGGTCCCGGCTTCAAGGTGGGGCGGCTCGTGTTGCACCCCGGTCTCTCACTCGAAGGGGGCTACGACTCGAACGTCTTCCTCGAGAGCACAGGCGAGGAAGATTCGTTCATCCTGAGGCTAGAGGGCTACCTCGACATCGCGACCGAAGGAAGCCAACGCCGGGGCCAAGGCGAGATGAACGAGGCCGAACCGCAGAAGATCCAGTTTCGCGGTGGCCTAGGGGCACGGTACTACCACTATTTTATCGACCGGGTCCCCGACAACGTCGGCGCGGACGCGCACGTCGACTTCTCTTACAACCCCTCCAAGGTGTTTTCCCTCCAAGTGAGGGACATCTTTCGCCGAACCGTACGCCCGTTCTCCAACCCCAACACCACACAAGGCAGCACGATCAGCTACGGCCGCAATCACAACACGGCGACGCTCGACCTCGTGGGCCGCAGCAAGAGCCAAGTGCTCGAGGGCAGCGTGGGGTACACCAACTCCTTGGAATTCTTCGACGCGGACATCTACGGATACGGCAACAACATGACCCACCGGGTTCCGGCTTCGCTGAGCTGGCTGTTCTTTCCGACCTCGGCCTTGATCTACACCTTCGAGTACGCCAACCAGCAGTTCCGGAACCCGGATCAGATCCTCAGCTCCCCGACGCTGTTGTCCGAGAACAACCGCGTTTCGAACATGATTGGCTACAACGGCGCGATCACCGAGAGGTTCTCACTCACGACGATGATCGGATACGCCGCTGGGTTCTACAAGAACGGAGAGGACTACGACGATGTGATCGCCCGGATCGACACGCGCTGGCGCCCTCGACCCACCATCACGCTCGCCGCGGGCTACGACCGCGACATCCGCCCGTCCTTCATCGGCAACTTCACTGTCGTCAACCGTCTCCACGTCAATGCTCAGTTCACGCTCAGCGGCGCGCTCCTACTCGGCGTCAGGGCCTGGGTGTCTTTCGACAGGTCGGGTCTGGCGCTGAGTCCGGACGGCACGCTGCTCGGAAACCAAGCCAATCGCGAGGACACTCGCCTGTACGCGGGGCTTTTCGGCGAGTACCGGTTCAGGGCTTGGCTAGCGCTGTTTGGAAAGGTCGGCTACCTGGCGGATTTCACCGACTTCCAATACGCTGGCACGGGGGCGCTGCTCGATCCCGCGGCGAATTATCAGAAGTTTGAAGCATGGCTTGGTCTTCGCGTCTTCTACTGATCACGGCTCTCGTGCTCATGGCACTCGGCTCCTCCGCTTGTAGCCATCGGGGTGTCCAAATCACCGAGGTGCCGCCGCCAGCGACCGACGACACCACTCTCGGACCGGGCGATGTCTTCTCGGTGCGCGTTTACGGGGAGGACGCCATGACGGGGAGCCACCAGGTTGCTCCCGACGGCACCATCAATTTCCCGCTCCTCGGCGCCATCGAGGTCAGCGGCCTCGAGCCGACCCAGGTGGCGGAGAGAATCCAAACCGAGCTCCGAGACCGCGACCTCTTACGTAATCCGCACGTCTCGGTATACGTCGAGGCCTACTCGTCCAAGCGCGTCAGCGTGGTAGGCGCTGTTGCCAATCCGGGTACGTTCCCCCTCGAGCCCGGCATGACCGTCGTGCAAGCGATCAGCATGGCGGGGGGCTTCTCGTCATTGGCCGATCGTGACGGGACAGTCCTCACGCGTCACGTGGCCGACGAGATCATCCGCTATCGGGTGCCGGTGGCACGCGTCACCAAGGGCCAAGCCGAGGACATCGAAGTCGCAGCGGGGGACATCATTTTCGTCCCGGAGCGCCTCTTCTAGTCCGGCTCAAAGGCTCCAGTAGCGCAGGTCGCTTCTCAGATCGGCTGGGTTGATCACCGACTTCACGTCGATGAACAATCCGCCTTTGCGGACGCCGGCCACGACACGGTCGAGCTGATCGAGGGATTGTTGATGGGGGACCGCGAAGATGACGCCGGCGAGGTCCGTCAGCGCGTCGAAGGGCCGGAGCTCGATGCCGTACTCACGCAGCGCCTCCTCACTGGAGGCCATCGGGTCGTGGATGATGGGATCGATGCCGTACTCGCGGAGCTCCTGGATGACGTCCGGCACCCGGCTATTGCGCAGATCGGGCACGTTCTCTTTGAATGTGAGTC
>QMMB01000057.1 GCA_003647035.1 Deltaproteobacteria bacterium
AACGTGCCTGAGCTCACCGACACCTTCTACGGAAACGAACTCCAAACCTGGCTGATCTCCCTCGCCGTCACCATCGGGACGCTGATCGCCTTGCGACTCATCGAGCAAGTGCTGATCGTGCGCATCGAGAGGCTCGCTCGGAGGACTCACACAATCATCGATGACGTGGTCATTGGGGCGCTGCGCAAGACGAAGCTGCTCTATCTGCTGATCGTGTCCGTTTTCGTAGGCTCGGTGTGGCTGTCCCTCCCGGACGACGTCCGTTCGATTCTCTGGCGAGTCATGATCGTCGCCACGATCCTTCAGGCGGGTATTTGGCTCAGCACCGCACTCAAGATCTGGCTCGAGAACTACCGCAAGGACGAGACTGACGGCGCGAACCGGATGACCATGAACGCGCTGAGCCTTCTTGGCCGGATTGCGCTTTGGGCGACCGTACTCCTGTTGATCCTCGACAACCTCGGGATCGACGTCACCGCGTTGGTTGCAGGACTCGGGATCGGCGGCATTGCGATCGCCTTGGCGGTCCAGAACGTCCTGAGCGACCTCTTCGCGTCACTTTCGATTGTCTTGGACAAGCCGTTCGTGCTGGGTGACTTCGTCGTAGTCGGCGACATGGCCGGATCGGTCGAGAACATCGGAATCAAAACGACGCGGATCCGAAGCATTTCGGGCGAGCAGCTCATCTTCTCCAACGCCGATCTGCTGAACAGCCGCATTCGCAACTTCGGCCGAATGACCGAACGGCGCGTGGTCTTCTCGATCGGCGTCACCTACCAGACCTCAGCGGAGAAGCTCGAACAGATACCCAGGCTGATTCAAACGGCCATCGACTCGCAGCCGCGCGCCCGCTTCGACCGCTCCCACTTCGTCTCGTACGGCGATTCCGCCCTCAACTGCGAGACGGTCTACTACGTGGAGTCCTCGGACTACGCCACGCACATGGACATCCTGCAGGCGGTCAACCTCGCCATCTACCGAAGCGTCGCTACCGAGAGCCTCGAGTTCGCCTACCCGACGCAAACGCTGTTCATCGAAAAAACTTAGCCCTGCCAACGAGGGGGCTGTCCCTGTTTTTCGAGGTTTTACCCTCTTACGGAGGCGTCTAGGCGCTTTTCGGAAACAAACGGGGGTGGGTGACGTTAAAGGGGGGAGCCTTAGAAGACGGTGGAGCGATGAAGAGTTGGCGGACGATTGTGTTGGGGGTTCCGATTTTGGTCTTCGCCATTCTGGTGGCCATCGGGGTGACGTCGACGCGCGCTGACTCTACGTCCCGACAGGACAAGCAAGCCAGTACGCCGGCGAAAGGTGGCGAGCTCGCGAAAGCGACTTTCGCCGGCGGATGTTTTTGGTGCATGGAACCGCCGTTCGAGAAGCTCGATGGTGTGGTGAGCGTCACCTCGGGTTACAAGGGCGGCAAGGAGACGGCGCCGTCGTACACGGAGGTCAGCTCGGGCGGGACCGGGCACGTCGAGGCGGTTCAGGTGAAGTACGACCCGACGATGATTTCGTACGAGTACCTCCTGAAAGTGTTCTGGCGGCAAATCGATCCGACGGACGACACCGGTCAGTTCGCCGATCGCGGAAAGCAATACCGCACGGCAATTTTTGCGCTCGATCGGGAGCAGCACGCACTCGCCGAAGCCTCGAAGCGCGAGGTCGAGAAGAGTGGTATTTTCAAGGCGCCCATCGTGACCGAAGTCCGGTGGGCCGAGCCATTCTACGCGGCCGAACGCTACCACCAGGACTATTACAAGAAGGACCCTGCCAACTACAAGCGCTACCGCAAGGCGTCGGGCCGCGAGGGCTTCCTGCAATCCATTTGGGGCAACCGGCCACTCGAAGCACCTAAAAAACCCAAAGCCGCAAAGAAGAATCCAATGACCGACAAGAACGAGGAATACAACAAGCCGGCGGAGGCTGAGCTTCGCAAAGACCTGACCCCTTTGCAGTACGCGGTGACCCAGGAAGAAGGTACCGAGCCGCCGTTCCGAAACGAGTTCTGGGACAACAAGAAAGATGGCATCTACATCGATGTCGTGAGCGGCGAGGCTCTGTTCAGCTCGACGGACAAGTTCAAGAGCGGCACCGGGTGGCCGAGCTTCACCAAGCCGATCGCAAAAGAGCACGTCACGGAGCACAGTGATCGCCAACTGATGGCGACCCGGACCGAGGTCCGCAGCAAGCAGGGTGACAGCCACCTCGGCCATGTCTTCGAAGACGGACCAGCTCCGACCGGGATGCGCTACTGCATCAACAGCGCGTCTTTGCGGTTCATCCCCAAAGAAGACCTCGCGAAAGAAGGCTACGGCGACTACCTCGAACTCTTCGAGTAGTGGCATGACCCGACGGTGCTAACCTTGCCGGGATGTCTTTGCTCCGCCAAGGTTTGTCGCTCGTTTGGGAGGCGCCGCAAACGGCGCTCGGCGCGGCGATGCTCGGAGCCGAAGCGGCGCGGAAGCGTATCGTCCAGATCGAGGTCGAGGACGGCCGCCTCGTCGTCGAGTCGAAGGGGACGGGTATCTCGCTCGGGCACGTCGTGTTCTGGAGCCGGGAGAACAGCCGCTGGCACGACTTGGACGTGCGAAACAGGGCCCACGAACTCGGGCATACCAAGCAGTCACGGTTACTCGGCTGGCTCTACTTGCCGGTCGTCGGCTTGCCGTCTATCTCGCGTGCAGCCTTCGCCTTTATGTTTCGCGAAGTGACGGGCCAGCAATGGACCCGGTACTACGAGGGCTACCCAGAGAACTGGGCGGACCGCCTCGGCGGCGTGATTCGCGAGAAAGAGCAAGCCTAATGGAGCTTCAAACCGTCGGAACCAAATATCAGGGATTCCTCTACCGTCGTCAGCCACGCAACGTGTACTGGGAGACGACGATCTCCTGCGACCTCGCGTGCCAGCATTGTCGTGCGAGCGCGATCCCGCATCGCGACCCGGGAGAGCTGACGACCGAGCAGGGCAAGGCTCTGATGCGCAGCGTCCAAGAGCTCGGCAGCATGCTCGTGCTCACGGGCGGAGACCCACTCAAGCGGCCGGACATCGCCGAGCTGATCGAGTACGGGCGCTCGCTGCCAATTCACGTGTCGATTACGCCGAGCACGACGCCGCTATTGCAGCGCGAAACGGTCGAGCGATTCCGCGATCTCGGGGTCACCGCGATGGGCATCAGCCTCGATGGACCCACCGCCGAGCTGCACGACGCGTTTCGCAACGTCCCCGGCACATTCGACTACTCGATGCGCGCGCTCGAATGGGCGCGCGAGTTCAATATCCCGGTGCAGGTCAACACGACCATCACCGCGACAACGCTTCCGCACGTGCAGGCGATGTACGAGCTACTGCGCGATACGGCGGCGCCTCCGGTTCGCCGTTGGAGCCTTTTCTTACTGGTGCCCGTCGGCCGCGGGTCCGAGCTCGACACGCCGAGCGCCGACGACGTGGAGCAGCTGCTCGCCTGGGTGTATTCGATTTCAGGCGAGGCGCCCTTCCGCGTGGGGACGACCGAAGCGCCGCACTATCGACGCTACTGGATCCAGCAGAAGCTCGCCGAAGGTATGTCCCTCGCGGACATCCAGGCGCGAGCGCGCCAGATGGCTTTCGGCATCCGCGATGGCAACGGCGTGATTTTCGTCTCGCACCTCGGCGAGGTGTACCCGGCCGGGTTCCTGCCCTATCCCCTGCTCGGAAACGTGAAGGACCGGGCCTTGCACGAAATCTACCGTGAGTCCGAAGCGCTACACGAGATTCAGGACCCGTCGAACTATCGAGGCCGGTGCGGTCGTTGCGAGTTCAAGTTCGCGTGCGGCGGCTCGCGAGCGCGCGCCTACGCGATGACGGGGGACCCGCTCGGCGAAGACCCGTTGTGCGCGTACGAGCCCGGCACCGCGCCGGTTTGATCGGTCGGCTACGGTTGGCTACTTTTGGGGGAGCCCGAGCGCGCGGTCTGCGATCAAGTTCATTAAGAGGTTATTGAACACGTAGACCGTGCCTTCACGGAGCTTTCGCTCGACGTGGTACTCCGAGGCCAGGCCCCAGCCGCCAAATGTGGTCAGCGCCGCGCGCGAAGTCTCCCAAGCCGCCTCGGACGCCAACACCTTCGCCATCGCAGAGCGAGGCACCGCGTCCTCACCGCGATCGACGAGATCGAGGACATCCCAGCGCATCAGATCGGCCGCCTCCACCTTCGAGTAGGCCTGCACGAGCGGGTATTGGATTCCTTGGTTCACGCCGATCAATTGGCCGAATGTCTTGCGAGTCTTGGCGTACTCGATGCTTCGTTCGAGCAGGAAGCGCGCGTTGCCGATCGCCTCTGACGCCGCAAGCACGCGTCGAATCACGAAGCCCTTCATCAGGCAAGCAAGCCCCTCGCCGGCCGCGCCGATGCGCATGCTGTCCGGGACCCGAAGATCATCGATAAACAAGCTCGAAGTCATGCGGTTTGAAATCAGGTCGATCGGATGCATCTCGATCTTGTCGCCGACCTCATCGAGGTCCAGAAGGAACAGCGTCGTGCCCTCATCCGCCCTGGCGAGCAAGATCATCAGGCGCGTATGCTCTGCAAAGGAGATCAACACCTTGCTCGCGTTGATCACCCACTCATCGCCCTCACGCCGCGCGGTGCTCTCGAGCTCGGCCATGTTCGCACCGCTGTCGGGCTCGGTCGCCGCAACTGTGAGAAATCGAACGTCACCGGACGCGACACCCGGCAAATACTTCTTCTTGAGCTCCTCGCTGCCGTGCAGGAGGAGCGTCCGGCAGATCGCCATCTGTGCGTTGACCGACGCGGCATCACCCCCCGCACGGTTGATCTCCTCGACGAGCACAGCAGCCACTCGCGCGCCGGCATCGAGGCCGCCATACGCCTGCGGAATGAACGTGCCGAAGTACCCGGCCTCACCGATCGTGTCGAAGAACTCGGCCGGAAACGCCTTTGCTGCATCCTGTTCGCGCCAGTAGTCCGCACCGAACCGCTGCAGCGCGGGGCCGAGCGCAGCGCGGACTTCTTCCGCCGCAGAATCCGAGGGTCGTTGGGGCGCCATTGGACCTCAGCTTTGCATCGACCCGCCTAGGCCGCCAACAAGTCGCGTAAGGCCTCGTAGACCTCGGGATGATTGGCGATGTGGATGTGATTCATCCCTGGGAACACCGTTCCGCCGGAAAAATGGATGCGGCGGGCATGCTCGGGTGCCTCGCCCGATGCGCTGGGCAGACGAACCATCAAATCGCCGAGCAGCTGGCCGAGTGGATGCTCGGGGTCGCGCGCGATGGTTGCGGCCAGAAAATAGTAACCGACCCCGTCGACGAGGGGCACGTTGCGCCGGGCATCGGCGAACACTTCGTCTGGATCTTTACCTTCCCATTCTTCGTCGATGGTGTAGCCGTAGCGGAGATCTTTGACGCCGGCGCTCCGGCTATCGAGCAACTCGGCTGGGACGTGCGCACCCGCCGCGTCCACCTTGCGTAAGACGTTGGTAAGCACGTTGACCGCTTTTTCGAGCGGCGCTCCGAGATGCGGAGAGCCGATACACGCGACGTGGCGAAGATGTGCAACCCAGGGCTCGTCGTGCTCACGGGCATAGTGCGCGGCGCTACGCACGACCAAGCCACCCATGCTGTGGCCGACAAGCGTGATCTCTTCGACCGGAACGGGGTACGCGCTCAGCACTTCGGTGAGCAGCGTCGCCAGTGCACGCCCGTTCTCGGAAATGTGCCGGCCGGTGTTGTATCGAAGATAGATCGGCGTGTAGCCGAGGTCGTCGGCAAGACGCGTCCCGAACGTGACGTCGGGATCGCCATAGTGTTCCTCCGACGACAGGCTCCAGAGCCACTCGGTGGCAGCTAAGCTGTGCACGAACACGCAAACCTTGCTCGTCGGGTCGGGAAAGGCTGCGGCAAAAGCTTCCCGAGTGGCGGGCAGGTGCCGCCCGTGGTGGCGAAGGGTCATGCCGAGGTCGAGCCGACTGTTTTTTCGGCTTAGATGATCGCCCCAAAACCCGTTGAGGGATGCCTGCAAGTAGTCGACGTACCAGCTCGCGGTCCCAGCCGCGCTCGAGCGGAGTGGCGTGACAAGGGCGAGCTCGTCTGGGCCGGACGGTTGGTCGAGGCCGGCTTCGGCAACGTCCGCAACGGCATTGACCGTAAAGCGGGCGATTCCGTTGACCACCCGGATCGACTCGAAGACGCCTCCGGAAATCGCGGTCTCGACGCCCGTGATGGCCTTGGCGGTGCTCGTGGCCGGCTCGACAGGCGCAAACCGGCGCACGGACCGCTCGACGACCGCGTTGTGCGTCCGTTGGGCGAGATTGGTCGTCTCCTCGACCACGTCGAATACCAAGTCGATGAATCCCCGTACGCGTCTCATACGGGGCGGAGTATGAACCGCTTGAGGGACGGGACGCAAAGTGCTCCACTACAGCCATGAATCTGAACCGTTCGCTTCATGTGTTGGCAATGGCTGCTGCGCTCCTGCTGGTTACGGCCTGTCAGAGCAAGGGCCCGACTCCAAAAGACGGGGCCGCATCGACCGGCTCGACGCCATCCGGCGTGATCGAAGCCGAAGGCTCACGAGACCCGCACGCCGGAATGGCTCCGCCGAGCAATCCGCACGGGGGTGGCGCGGCCATTGGCCAGCCTGACGCGTCGGGGATGATCGACGTCGGAGCGGTGTCCTTCAAGCTGCCCCCCAAGTGGGAAGCCCAGCAGCCGAGCTCATCAATGCGTCGCGCTCAGGTGAGCGCTTCGGGGTCGGCGGGACCGGCCGAGCTCGTCGTCTACTTCTTCGGGCCGCAAGGTGCGGGCACAGCACAAGCAAACATCGACCGCTGGATCGGGCAGTTCACCACCCCGGACGGTTCACCGATCTCGGACGCGAAGCAGACCACGAGCGAGATCTCGACTTTCGAGGTGACCCAAGTCGAGGTCGCCGGCCAGTACGCCGGCGCAATGGCTGCAACAGGGCAGGCGCAGCCGGTCAAGGGCGGTCAACGTTTGCTCGCCGCCATCGTCACCACCGACGGCGGCCCTTACTACTTCAAGTTTCTCGGACCGGACGCGACTGTAACGGAACATGGCGCTGCATTCGACGACGTGATCGCATCGGTCGTTTCCTCGCCGTAGCCAGCAGATCGATCGCTCGACCAGCGTGGACTCGCCCGTCCCGTCGGATGAATTCATACTTCAAGGTATGAGCAGAGATCGGCAAAAGCATGGCGCGATACGGCCCACCGACCTGCGGCGCCGGTCTTGGCTCGTGCAAGCGCTCGCCTTCTCGCACTCGACCTCCGTGTCGCCGGCGTGGCGGCGGATGATGACCATCCCCACGTACTTCCTGCTGTGGGTGCTGCTGACCGTGCTTGCACCCCTCTGGATCCCGGGGACATTCTTGGTCGGCATCTTCCGTCGCTGCTCGTTTGTCATCCTGCGCTTGATGATGTTCTTCTGGGCTTATCTGGCAACGGAGCTCGTCGGCCTGGTCGCGGCTGCGGGGATCTACTTGGTCACTCCGGGCAGCGTCGAGCGTCGGGAAGATCTGTTCTTCCGCCTCGAGTGCTGGTGGGGCAACGCCATGTTTGAGTGGCTCTGCTTGTTTCTTTCCCTCTCGACATCCATCGAAGGCGACGACCAGATCCTTCCCGGCCCTGTCCTGGTGTTCATCCGCCACGCGAGCATCGTCGACACCCTCCTCCCCGTCGCTCTCATCTCCCGCGCCAAGGGCTTGCAGCTTCGGTACGTGTTCAAGCGCGAGCTATTGATCGACCCATGTCTCGACGTGGCCGGCCATGCTTCGCACTACTACTTCATCGACCGCGGCGGCACTACGGATGACGAGTTGGCGAACATTCGCAAGCTCGCCGAGAACCTCGGCGAACAAGGCGTGCTGCTCTACCCGGAAGGCACCCGATTCACCGAACGCAAGAAGCGCATTGCTATCGAGAGACTTGCCAAGACCCATCCGGAGCTAGTGTCACTGGCCGAGTCGTTCCAGCATTGCCTGCCTCCCAAACCCGGCGCCGCACTCACCCTCCTCGAGACGGCCCCGGACGCCGACGTGCTGATCGTCGCACACCGCGGTCTCGAAGGCATGGCCGAAGTCACAGACTTGCTGAGCGGCGCGGTCGTCGGTCAGAAGGTCGAGCTCCGCATCTGGCGCGTCAACGCCGCCGACATCCCACGAGGGGAAGCGCGGCGGCGTTGGTTGTTCGATTGGTGGAAGCGCGTCGACGATTTCGTCTAGTTTGCGCTAGCTTGCGTTAGGCGGCTGGCTGTCGCCTGCGACGACGACGGCGACGCGCACCGGGTCTCTGCTCACCCGCAGGTCTCGCAGAGCTCCGAGGTTGTGGCCGACTTGCTTGGCGCACGTCGGCAGGATCGCGTGGCGGAAGGTCGACTGGCACCTCGGCGGGCGAGAACTTGATCAGCCTCTCCACCGCTCGTAGCCGGCCGCGTTCCGATGGGTCCACCAGCGACCAGGCCGCTCCCGTAGCTCCCGCCCGTGCCGTTCGGCCGATGCGGTGCACGTAGCTTTCCGGTTCGTGGGGGAGCTCGTAGTTGAACACATGGGAGACCGCATCGATGTCAATGCCGCGCGCGGCAATATCTGTCGCGACCAGCACCCAGGCGTCCCCATTCTTGAAGTTTTGAAGCGCTCGCTGTCGGGCGTTTTGAGATTTGTTGCCGTGAATGGCCTCGGCGCCAATGCCAGCGTTCTCGAGCTTGCGAGCCACCTTGTTGGCGCCGTGCTTGGTGCGTGTGAAGACGATGGCTCTCGAGACATCATCGTCACGCAACAGGTGCTCGAGCATCCGCTGTTTCTCAGCGTTGTCGACCATGACGATCCGCTGGTCGATCTTGTTCACGGTCATTTCCTTCGGCGACACGTCCACACGAACGGGGTCATGGAGCAGCTCGCGAGCGAGCGCGGCAACCTCTTTCGGCATGGTGGCGGAGAACAGAAGCGACTGACGGCTGTTTGGCGTCTGCGCTACGATGCGCTTCACGTCGCGTACAAATCCCATGTCGAGAAGCCGGTCGGCCTCATCGAGCACGAGGACCGACACTTCGGAAAGATCGACGTGCCGCTGGGATGCCAGATCCAACAAGCGGCCGGGAGTCGCGACGAGCACGTCGAGACCCTGGGCCAGACTCCTGATCTGAGGATTCTGACTGACGCCGCCAATGATGAACGCGTGACGCAGCTTGGTGTATCGCCCAATGCTGGTCAGTTCCTCATGAATCTGTAGCGCCAACTCGCGCGTCGGCGCGAGTATGAGCGCCCGCGGTCGGCGGGGCTTGGGCCGCAAGTTCTCGTCGTCCAGTCGTTGCAGCAATGGCAACGCGAACGCGGCGGTCTTGCCGGTCCCGGTCTGGGCAACGCCCAGGAGGTCCTTCCCCTGCATCAGCTGGGGTATGGCCTGAGTCTGGATGGGCGTGGGCTGTGTGTAGCCCTTGTCCCCCAGGGCGCGGCGGAATGCTCCGCCGACCCCGAGGGATTCAAAGTCGTTGCTCACGCGTGGACTACCAGCGTCCGCCGCCGCCGCCGCCGCCGCCTGAGCCACCGCGGTCGTTGCGCGGGCGGTCGTTGGCCGTATCGACGCGGATGGTGCGACCGTCCAGCGTGGAGCCGTTGAGCTCCTCGACTGCACGGCTTGCGCTGCCCTCGTCCTCATACGTCACGAAGCCAAAGCCCCGCGAGCGACCGGTTTCCCGATCAGTGATCACCTTGGCCTCGGCAACGTTGCCGCAAGCCTCGAAAGCCTGCTGAAGCTCGCTGTCGGTCGTGTTCCAGCTGAGGCCACCTACGAATAGTTTCTTACTCATTGTCTTTTTCTCTCATCTATCTGCGAAGCATCACGTCCGGAGCTCTCCCCGTACGCGTGCTTCGCGTCTTCTTGCCGATGTCTTCTACGAACCCTGCGCAACGTTGTTTCGTGTCACGGTGCGGGTCTGATAGGAACAGGTCGGCAGCGTGCCGGCAGCCCACGGTGAGCCACCGCGCCCCTGATGGGCGATGGCGGCAAGGTAGCAGGTGGGTTGGGGTTGTCCAGAAGGGAACAATCAGGCCGAATTTGGCCCGAATGGGGCAGATTGGGCCCGATCGTCCTCAAATCTAGTGCGACCCGAAGACGGCCGCGAAGATGATCGGTTGCAGCTCGCTGCTCTGGTCACGCTCGCTCGTGCCCACATCCGAGCTCAAACCAACTACGACGAAAAGTAACAGCAATAGAAGCCCGTACCGCATGCCGACCCCCTTTTGGTGGTGCCTGAACGGCTCGATCTATCGACAGGATGATCTCACCTTCCGTGGCCTGCGTAAAGGATCGGTCGGACCTATGAATTGCAGCTCAAAAGCGTGGTAGGGAGGGTGAAATGAGAATCGACACCTTCAACGGGGAGACCAACTGGGCCAGGCTCGCGGAGGCCGCGCAACAGGCGGAAGCCTATGGGTTCGATGGGTTTGCGATTCCGGAAATCACCGGGGACCCGTTGATTCATGCGGCGATGGTGGCGAACGCGACCGAGCGGATTCAGGCGCGGACCGCGATCGCGGTGGCGTTTCCGCGGAGCCCGATGGTGCTCGCGAGCCAAGCGTGGTCGATCCAGGTCAACTCGGGCGGACGGTTTGCCCTAGGCCTGGGCACACAGGTCAGGGGCCACAACGAGCGGAGGTTCAGCACGCCATGGAAGGCGCCGCGGAGCCGGATGATCGAGTACGTGAAGGCGCTTCGCGCGATCTGGCGCTGTTGGGAGCTCGGGGAGCGCTTGGACTACGAAGGCGACCATTATCAGTTCACGCTGATGACGCCGGAGTTCACGCCGCCCAAATCGAACCTGCCGATGGTGCCCGTTTACCTGGCGGCGGTTCGGCCGAAGATGATCGAGTCGGCGGCAAGCGTGGCGGATGGGCTTCGCCTGCACGGCTTCTGCACGAAGAAGTACTTGAGCGAAGTCGTGTGGCCTGCGATCGACCGCGGATTGGAGTCGGCGGGACGCTCCCGCAGTGAGCTCGACGTGTGCGGTGGCGGCTTCATCATGACGGGGCCCGACGAAGAGACCGTGATGAA
>QMMB01000058.1 GCA_003647035.1 Deltaproteobacteria bacterium
GATTGGGCGGGTGCTCACCGTCCCCGCTCGACGCCTGGTTGAAGAGCGACCCGAAGAAGGCGGACTCGACGACCGCTCTTCGCAGGTGTTCTACTTCTCGCTTGTCGGCCTCGTCGTCGCGCCGATGGTCAGCATGTTCGTGGACATGCCGGGCGTGAAGACGGGATGCACATTGACGGCGATCGCCATGCTCTTCGTCATGGGGCGGCAACTGTACTTCACGCCACGTTGGCGCCCCCTTTGGCGCGTCGCCAGCCTCTTCGGTGGCTGCCTCGCCCTGTGGATCACCGTGACGGCGAGCAGTGCCCGGTTCGATTACTATCGCGAAGGCGCCCTCGACGCGGATCGACGCGGCGACCACGACGCCGCGATGATGTTTCACGAAAAGGCGGGTCGGTACGCCCCATAGGTCGATTCCCAACCGTTCCACTCAAGAACGGGTCAATCACGGCGGCGGCTGCTAGTCTCCGCCTGCATGTTGACGGGCGACGGCTGGATCACGATCGCGGTGATCGTAGGGATGGTGGTCGTCATGGCGGCGAACCTGGCCGGCCCAGACATGGTGCTGATCGCGGCCGTCACGATCCTGCTCCTTACGGGGATCATCGAGCCATCGGAGGCGTTCATTGGATTCTCGAATCCTGCGGTCGTCACCATTGCGGCACTCTTCGTCGTCGCTGCGGGCGTGAGGGAAACGGGCGGCTTGGACCTGGCCGCCCGCGTCGTGCTCGGCCGGCCGCGATCCCTTGCCGGCGGTCAGCTCCGAATGATGTTCCCCGTGTCGGCCTTGTCGGCGTTCCTGAACAACACGCCGGTCGTCGCGATGTTCGTGCCGCTGATTACCGGCTGGGCGCGCCGCAACCACTTCAGCGTCTCGCTCATGCTGCTGCCGCTGTCATACGCATCGATTCTCGGCGGCACCTGCACCCTGATCGGCACGAGCACGAACCTGGTCGTCGCGGGTCTCGCCAAAGAGTGGGACCCGACGGTCCACTTTGGAATCTTCGACATCGCGATACTCGGCATCCCCGCTCTCACCATTGGGATGCTGTTCATCGTCATCACCTCGCAGAGGTTACTCAAGGATCGTCGGGGCGCCCACCAAGAGCTCGGCAAAGCACGCGAATACACGATCGCGATGCGGGTTGAAAAGGGCTCGCCGGTCATCGGCGATAGTATCGAGGAAGCGGGGCTCCGCTCACTGCGGGGCGTCTACCTGTATGAGATCGAGAGAGGGGGCCGTGTGCTCGCCGCGGTTCCGCCAACGACGGTACTTCGTGAAGGCGATCGGTTGCACTTCACCGGGGTAGTCGATTCGGTGGTCGACTTGCGGAAGCAGCGCATCGTTCCGGACACCGATCAGGTCGACAAGATCACGGCGCGGCGCGACCGGAGCTTGGTGGAGGCCGTGATTGGAGCGCATTCTTCCTTGATCGGGCAAACGATCCGCGTGAGCCGCTTTCGAACGATCTACGACGCCGCGATTCTCGCCGTTCATCGTCAGGGTGTACGCGTCACCGAGACGAAGGTCGGCGACATCCGGCTTCAAGCCGGTGACGTGCTGCTGATCGAGGCTCACCCCGACTTCGCCCAGACCCGCCAGCGGGACCCCAACTTCGTCCTAGTGGCGGAGGTCGAAGGCAGCGCTCCGCCGCGCCACGACCGGGCGTGGTTGGCTGCGGTGATTCTCTTTCTGATGGTTCTCGTGAACGCCACAGGGAGCATGAACCTGATGGTGGCCTCGTTGAGCGCGGCGGGGCTGATGCTGCTGACACGCTGCCTGACCGGTGAGCAGGCACGGCGCTCCTTGGACTGGACCGTGCTCATCGCCATCGCTTCGGCGTTCGGAATCGCCATCGCGATCCAGAAGAGCGGCGCGGCGGAGGTGCTCGCTTCGAGGCTCATGGATGTGGCGGCGCCATTCGGGAACGTCGGCCTGCTCGTAGCGCTCTACGCAATCACTGCAGTCTTGGCCGGGCTCGTGACCACGAAAGCTTCTGCGGCGCTGATGTTCCCCATCGCGGCCGCGGCAGCGCAAGCGCAGGGGATTGGACTGCTCCCCATGAGCTACATGATCATGATCGCCGCATCGACCGCTTTCTCGACGCCGATCGGCTTCCAAACCAACCTGATGGTCTACGGCCCGGGCGGGTACAAGTACACTGACTTCCTGCGCTTGGGCTTGCCACTCCAAGTTCTGATAGGAATCAGCACCGTCACCATCGTCAGCCTAGCCTGGCTCTGAGCCATGCGTCGATCGAGGTCGAGCCCGGGCCGGTCAACGTGAGACACGCATAGACCGCCGCATACAGCAGTGGAAGCTCCCGCATCGCGAAAGGGTCAGCGAACTGATGCGCGAGCGCCGCCACCATCATCGCAATGAACAGCGTCGCGGACGCGAAGCGACCAAACAAACCGAGCAGCAACAAGACGGAACACCCGACCTCCGCAAAGAGGATCAGCATGGCACTGATTTCGGTGCCCACGTTGAGGGGGTCCGGGAAGCTCTGAACGAGCGACTCGTACTCCAATGCCTTGGGAATCCCGTGGCTGAGCATCAGCAAAGACACCGAAACACGGAGCAAGAACACGCCATTTTCAGCCAGCGTTCGTCGCATGCGGGGCGTCATAGTACATTGAATCTGTGGGGCCATGTCCAACATGCATTTCGATGCCTCTGTCGGAGTACGAGGCGAGTCCGGGCGTAAGCGTCGAGCTCTGTGCACAATGCCGTGGGCTCCTCTTGGATCGTCACGAGATCCGTGAGCTCGCCGGTGGCGGGTCACTCGCCAAAGCAACCGAAGTCGTGCCCGTGTCGCTCGGAGACGAGATGGGCATGCGATGCCCGAAGTGCGTCGACCCCGTGATGCAGCCGCTTCGGGTGAGGGGCGCCGACGAGGTCGGTTCGTGGCAGTGCCGCTCGTGCGGCGGATTGTGGCTCGGCGACGGGGCGTTTTTCCACCTCGCGCGCGCGCTTCGCACATCGCGCCAGGCACCACGGATCCTCGCTCCACCGACGGCCAGCCGTTCGCCGCGCGTCTCCAAGGGCGCGCGGCTGACTCACAGCCGTAGCCAATACGACCAAGGGATGGAGAATCTCATCGCGGTGCCGGTGGTGATGCTGTTGAGTCTGTTGTTCTGCTTGACCGGCTTCGGCCGCCTGCTCGCGTTCCTGGTAGGCATGCCTTTTCATGAGGTCGGACATGCGACGGCGTCCTGGCTGAGTAGCCGCATCGCCATCCCGCTCCCGTTCTTCACGTTCTGGTTCGACGACCAGTCCGTGTTGATGGGGCTCATCGTGGCCGGCGTCCTCGGTTGGCTGCTGTTCCACACCTATCGCGAGAAGAACTGGTTCATGTTTGCCAGCGCATCGGTAGTGACCTTGGCGTGGGCCGTGGCCACCTTCGTAATTCCACCCATGCAGACCTTGATGTGGCAGATCCTCTCTGGCGCACTGGGCGAGCTGGTGTTCGGCGCCTTCATCCTAGTGGCGTTCCACTTCGCCCTCCCCGATCGCTTGCGATGGGACTTTTGGCGGTGGATCATACTGATCCCAGCGGGGCTCTGCTTCACGCAGGCGGTCATGCTGTGGCGCACCGTCTCATCGGACGTGTCGCAGATGCCGTGGGGGTCCGCTATCGGCAGCGAAAGCGACGGCGACATGAATCGCCTAGTCCAGCAGCACGGCTGGAGCGCCAACGAGCTAGCCGACTTCTACCTCAACGTAGCCTATCTCGGCCTCACCGCCTTGGTGATCGCCTACAGCTACGCAGCCTACCGATTTATCCAGCGCAAGACGGGGCAGCCGCCTTTTTCAGACGGTTGACCTAGGCGGTCAGGTTCCACTTGGCTTTGTTCTCGACGACCTGCTCAGGAGTGGGCTGGTCAGTCCCCTCGTTGACGGGCACCTCGAAGTCGTCCTGACTTTCCATCATCTTGGCGTTGAGCGGGGTGTCCGCTTCAAAAACCTCCGGAACGGACGCGTCCTCGTAGATGGCTTCCCACGGGCATTCCGGCTCGCACGCGCCGCAGTCGATGCACTCTTCCGGTTGAATGTACAGCTGGTTAGGGAACGTTGCCTTGTCGTCGCCCTTGTACTCGTAGATGCACTCGACCGGACACACATCGACGCAAGAGATGTCGAGGCAGTCGCGGCACAGACGTGTAATGACCCAGGTCATCGGATTCCCTCCGGAAAAAAGTGGCTGAACGCTAGCAGGGGCTCCCAGCTCGGTCAAAGACGGCTGCTGGCCTCGCTATCTCGTGGCTTTCGACGCGCTTGGATGGCATCCGGCGCAGGTGAAATTCTCGACGCCGAGGAGCTTGCCCATCGCCGGTGTGACCGTCTCCTGCATGAACTTCACCATCTCGGGGAAGGTCGACATCATCCCGCGGTGCCCCGGAGTCCCCTCGGGCGGAACGATGTACATCGACGGTGCGGGCATCTTGAAGTCGATCTCGCGCATCTCCTCGCCGTGGCAGTCGACGCAGTCGAACTCGGCGAACTCTTCGACATCGTGGGCCGTAAAGAGCTCCTTCATGATCGGATTCACCTTACCGATCATGTAGAACTCCTTGTCCTCAACGCTCATGTCTCCCCAAGGAGAGTCGGGCGGAGTCACCCCCATAGCCTCGATGGCGCTCACTTTGCCGGTTGTCCCGGTCGTAGACTTCGACCCGCCGCAGGCCCCCAAAAGCAACACGAGCCCGACGGCGACTGATTTCATAGTTCCTGTCATCGCGGAGCATGGTAATTCAAGCTTCGTGACGCGCCAATTCGGCTTGGTCTCGGTAGGCGCAGTCGCAACAGTGTGGGTCGCGATGAG
The DNA here is from genome assembly GCA_003647035.1 of Deltaproteobacteria bacterium. Lineage (GTDB taxonomy): Bacteria > Myxococcota_A > Polyangia > Polyangiales > Houyiibacteriaceae > SG8-38. The sequence goes on from QMMB01000058.1 coordinate 4,827, forward strand.
CTTGTTCTCACAGTTTCAACGACAAATGGTGTTCCCGGGGCCTCAGGGCGTCGACGAATCGTTATTGAGCGAGGTCGCCGCACAGGTGGACGCTACCGAACTCCGTATCCCGACCCAAGACGGAGAGACCCTCTACGGATGGCATCGTACTGCCATTCGCACCGGCCCTCGGCGTGTCCTGCTCTACTTTCACGGCAACGCCTCCTCGTTACTCGCTCAGGTCGAGCTGCAAAACTTGTTGCTCAGCGAGGGCTGGGACTTCGTGGGCATCCACTACCGGGGCTACCCCGGAAGCACCGGGGTGCCGGGCGAAGCGGGTCTACACAAAGATGCGACGGCGGCGTGGCAATGGGTCACCGGTGAGCTGCGCGCGGCTCCCGACCGCATCGCGATCCACGGGCGCAGCCTCGGGGGCGGCGTGGCGGCCCAACTGGCGGCGAGGGTGAGCGCAGGGGCGCTCGTGCTCGAATCGACCTGCGCCTCGGTCGGCGACCCCGCCAAAGAACACTACCGCTGGCTTCCAATTGGCCGCCTCCTCGAGCACCGGTTCATGACGCGGGACTTTGCGGGACAGGTGTCATGCCCGTTGCTCGTCGTACACGGAGCAGCGGATTCGATCATCGACGTGCACCATGGCAAAGAGCTCGCCAGGATGTTTCATGCCGACCAGTACATCGAAGTCCCGCGGATCGACCACAACGACATGCTCCTCGTCGGCCTGATTGCCGCCCGATACCTCGATTTCCTCGAAGGCGCGGTACCCCCTCAGCAGTAGAACTGGCTCGCCCACTTGCGATACTCGGCGATCGGACCATCCCCGTCGCAGAGCATGGGCTTCGGCAAGTATTCTTTGTGCTCCCAGATTGGAATGTCCTGATCCATCTGCCGCACGACCTCGTTGATCACGGCAGCGGCCACACCACTTCCTTGGTCCGCCCTTCGCTGCGTGAACGAAAAACGCGAATCGACGGAGCCCCCGTCGATGGGCGTGTGTGAGAGCAACAGGACGGTTTCACAGATACCGGTGAAGCGAGTGATCGTGCAGCCCATGCCGTGAGCCTCGACCGTGATTTTCCCCTTCACTTCGCCGCGGGGCGTATGCATGTCGAGGTGCTGGACCGCGCGGCGGATGTGGCCGTCGAGCTGGAGCTCGGACTCGGGCACCTTGGTGGCGCCGTGCACGTAGCGGAAGTGCGCGCGGTCGACCGCGTTCTCGCCGATCTCCTGATTGTGTGTTCGCACCGTCCAGCTGTGGCGGTCGAGGGCCGTCCAATCGTCGCTCGACACCTCGGTGACTTCCGGAATCTCCCAAGTTGGCGACGCCCCCTTGCCGTGATGCCAGGCCCAAATGATCTGATTGCGTTCGACGCAGTGCCAAGGCGCAACCTTAGCCTTGGGGGGAACCTTCTTCGCGTATGGAACTTTACGGCAAACGCCCCGTGTATCGAACTCCCAAGCGTGAAAGGGACAACGGATGCGGTCTCCGTCGACGACGCCGCCGTGCCCCAGGTGGGCGCCGAGGTGGGGACAGAAAGCGTCGAGCAGGGCGACTTCGCCGCTCTCGGCACGAAAAAGCACGAGATCCCGGTCGAAGTAGTGAAGCGACAGCACGTCACCTGTGCCCAACTCGTCGCCATACGCGATCTGAAACCAACCGTGGGGGATCGAAAACGGAAACCGTTCACTCATCGGGGGCTATAGTAGCATCGTCATGCGCATCGCTCCTACCATCGTCTTCGGATGCCTCGTGTGCGTGGGACTCGGCTGCGGACGCGGCAAGGAACAAGCCGTCGTCATCAATCCTAGCAGCATGCCCATGAGCCCCACCTCCGTTCCAGGCGATCCGTTCGGCTCGGCAAGCCCTGCGTACGCCAGGCTGGTCGAGGTCGTGAACGCCGCGAACGCCGCGAAGTGGAACGGCGCACTCGAAGACTTCGCGCCGTGGCTCGAAGAGCAAACCACCGCCGTCGAGCGGGCTCTCGCCCTGTTGAAGGCAATCCGCATTGGGCCGCTCGATGTCTACTCGGTGGCGAACGGGCGGATCGCAATCGTCTATGATCAGATCGCCGTTGCACTCACCGAAGCGTCACGGCTCGCCAAGGCGGAAGGACTCGACGCGGACTGGAAAGACCAGGAGGCACGTGTGTGGGCCCAGTCCAACTCGTTCTGGAGACGCTGCGCACGCGGCTGCAGCACGGGGGGAACGCACCTGGACGCGTGGGACCTCCGATGCCAGGCCGGGCAAGCACATAGCCACGCAAAATTAGACCTTTAGCCTCGTCTGAAATCGCCTCGACAGCCTAAGTGAAACATGTTCTATTTCTTCCCTATGGCGAAAAGGAAGAATTCATTGGCTCCCAAGCCAGCCGAGGCCCCGTTGGTCGTCACCAAAGCCGACGACGACGCTTGGGACGATGAGGCCGACGTCGTGGTCGTCGGATTTGGCGGCGCGGGGGCGTGCGCCGCGCTCGAGGCAAGCACCAACGGGGCGCGCGTGCTTGTTCTCGATCGTTTTCATGGCGGCGGCGCGACCGCGATCAGCGGCGGCGTCTTCTACGGTGGCGGCGGTACGCACATCCAAACCGAAGCCGGGGTGACCGACGATGCCGAAGAGATGTTTCGCTATCTCTCACTCGAAGTGAAGGGCGTGGTCTCGGAAGAAACGCTTCGTGACTTCTGCGAGAAGAGCGTCGACAACCTCACGTGGCTCGAGGAGCAAGGCGTCCCGTTCGAAGCGTCGCTCTGTCCCTACAAGACCAGCTACCCGACCGACGACTATTACCTCTACTACTCCGGCAACGAAGGTTTCTCGCCCTACAAGGACGCAGCCAAGCCCGCCCCCCGCGGTCACCGTGCAAAAGGCGCGGGTCTCCCAGGCGAGAGCTTTTACGAGCCCCTTCGCGAGTCTGCGCACCGTGCGGGCATCCGGGTCGAGTACGAAACCCGCGTCACCCGGCTCGTCATCGACAGCCGTAACCGAGTCCTCGGGATCGAGTTCCGCCAAATCCAGAAGGGCTTCTGGAGCAAGCTCTACCGGCGGCTCCACCAGGCCGAGATCGCCATCGTCAAGTACCACCCAAAGCTCGCCGCGAACCTGCGTGAGCGCTGCTTCAAGATCGAGCGCGACCACTCGGCGGTCAGGCGCGTCCGAGCCGTGAACGGCGTGGTCCTCGCAGCCGGCGGGTTCATCTACAACCGCGACATGGTGAAAGAGCTCGCCCCGAAATATCGAAGCGGAATGCCTCTCGGTACTACGTCCGACAACGGAAGCGGCATCCTGTTGGGGCAGAGCGTGGGCGGTAAAGCCGACCTCATGGACCGCATCTCGGCGTGGCGATTCATCAACCCGCCGGAGGCGTTCGCCAAGGGGATGATCATCAATCAGAACGGCGAGCGGTACATCAACGAGTTCATGTACGGCGCAGCCGTGGGCGAGGCGATGGTCGAGCACAATGATGGCGTCGCCATCCTGATCATCAACGGTGAGCTCAAGAAGCTCGCCCGCGAACAGTGCAAGCCCGGCAAGGCACAGTGGTTCCAACGGGCGCCGGCGCTCCTCAACCTGTGGTTCAACAGCAAAGAAGCCAAGTCGGTCGAAGAGCTCGCGAAAGTCATCAAGGTCCCCGCGGCGACACTGCGCAAGACCCTCGACGAGTACAACGATGCGGCGGATGGCAAAGCGACAGACCGCTTCGACAAGGGCACCGACCGGATGCACGCGATGCGCACCGGGCCCTATTTCGCGATCAACGCGGGCATCAAGAGCAAGCGCTTCCCGTGCCCAACGCTGACGCTTGGCGGGCTCGTCGTCGAGGAGCGCACCGGCCAGGTGAAGGGCGAAGACGGTAGAGTAATTCCGGGCTTGTACGCGGCCGGACGCAACGCGGTGGGCGTGTGCTCTCGGCAGTACGTGAGCGGCCTGTCGATCGCGGACTGTGTGTACTCCGGCCGTCGTGCCGGCGGTGCGGCCGCCCGAGGCGAGATGTACGCAGCAAAGGACGTGCCGACCCCGGTGCAGACGCCGCCGATCGAGGCGAAGGCCGGCCAGGAGCTTCCCGTGAGCCATCAAGCTCAGGTCGCCGACCCGTCGCCCGAAGCACATGAAGGGCCCTCGCGCCGCGCTCGCCGTGACGGGCCGTACCCGCGTCAATCGCTGAACCGAACGATTCGCCGTCCCGGCGGAACCTCGCGTGTGTCATCGGCGCAGCGGGGGCGGATGCCGAAGCGTGCTCCCTGAGCCCACGTCGCTGACTTGACGGGCGACTTCGTCGGCCCAAGGGTGGCCACCTGCCATGACTGACAAAATGAGCGCGCAAGAAGCCGAAGAGTGCGTCCGGAAGCTCCTGGCCTACCTCGGCGACGATCCGGAACGCGAAGGCCTGAAGGACACGCCCCGTCGCGTTCTCGGCGCGATGCAAGAGCACTTTCGAGGTTACCACGAGGACCCGGAAGCGCATCTGTCTCGAACGTTCAGCGAGGTCGAAGGGTACGATGAGCTGGTGCTGATCAGTGACATCGAGATTTACAGCCACTGCGAGCACCATGTGGTGCCGTTCGTCGGCAAAGCGCACGTGGCTTACATTCCCAACGGCAAGGTCGTGGGTCTATCGAAGATCGCGCGCGTCGTGGACACGTTTGCCAAGCGGCTCCAGGTGCAGGAGAAGCTCACTGCGCAGATCGCCAACGCGATCAACGAGACGCTCTCCCCGCAGGGAACTGCCGTCATCTTGCAATGCCAGCACTTTTGCATGTGCTACCGCGGTGTGCGCAAATCCGGCTCCTGGACGACGACCAGCCGCTTGACCGGTTGTTTCCTCGAGGACGAAGCGGCACGCATGGAGCTGCTGACCCTGATTGGCATGCACCGTTCGATCGGTGGCGCCGGCAGCTGAGCCGACTCGATCTCGTCCGGGTCTCGGCGTAGAGTAACCGCATGCGCGGGCAGCACTATGATTGGGTTATCGTCGGGTCGGGGTTTGGCGGAAGCGTCTCCGCGCACCGTCTAACGCAAAAAGGCTACAAGGTCCTCGTCATAGAGAAGGGGCGGCGCTTCGCTGACGAAGACTTCCCGAAGACCAACTGGGACTTGAAGCGGTGGATGTGGAACCCGGCGATCGGTCTCAAGGGTATTTTCCAGATGTCCTTCATGAAGCACATGACCGTGCTGCACGGCGTTGGAGTGGGCGGCGGCTCGCTCGTGTACGCGAACACCCTGCCCACCCCGAAGTCCGCTTTCTTCCAATCGGGGTCGTGGAGCACCCTTGCGGATTGGGGGAGCGAGCTCGCTCCCCACTACGCGACGGCGAAGCGAATGCTCGGGGCCACCCCGAATCCCGTCGTGACGCAGGGCGACCACGTCTTGAAGGAGATCGCGAAAGATCTGGGGCGTGAGGAACACTTCCATCCAACCGAAGTGGCGGTCTACTTCGGCGACGCCAACAAGAAAGTGCCTGACCCTTACTTCGGCGGCGAGGGACCCGACCGCGTCGGTTGCACGCTCTGCGGCGCGTGCATGACCGGCTGCCGTGTCGGGGCCAAGAACACCCTCGTCAAAAATTACCTTTACCTTGCTGAGAAAAATGGCGCAGAGGTGCGGCCAGAAACCGAAGTGACCGGCGTGCGGCCTCTCGACGGCGGAGGCTACAGCATTGAAACCCTGCCCACGTTTGAGAAAGCGGGCGCGAAGGTGTTCACGGCAGATCGCGTGATCCTGGCCGGCGGGGTGATGGGCACGATGCCGCTCCTGTTGCAGATGAAGGAGCAAGCGTCAGGCCTGCCTCGGCTCTCCGATCGCGTCGGTGATTTCGTTCGCTCGAACAGCGAATCGCTGATCGCCGTCGTCTCGCCGAAAAAGGGCATCAACTTTTCGAAGGGCGTGGCGATCACGTCCATTCTGCACACCGATGAGCACAGTCACATGGAGCCGGTGCGGTATGGCGCAGGCTCAGGGTTCTTCCGCACGATGCTCGCTCCGCACTCACCAGGGCCGACCGTCCTCGCGCGCATCTGGGGAGGAATCGTGGCTTTCATGCGTCAGCCGGTTCGCTGGCTACGGGCTCTCTTCGTGAGCGATATGGCCAAGCATTCACAGGTCCTGCTCTACATGCGCACGCTCGAGGGCACCCTCCGCATGCGGCTCGGTCGAGAGTGGAGGACTGGCTATCGGCGCGGCCTCGTGACGCAGGTGGATGATCCGAGCCAGGCGCCCTCCGCCTTCATGGA
>QMMB01000059.1 GCA_003647035.1 Deltaproteobacteria bacterium
GCGGCGCCCGCGGGGCGCTTTTGCGGCCCCTGGGCCAGCGTTCCGGGCGTCGGAAGGGGGCTTTGGGGGGCCAGCTCCGCGAACCGAAGCTCCGCCGTGTACGTCGGCCCGGGGGGCCGCTCCAACAATGCGCCTGCGAGGAGCTCCATCGGCGAGAGGGTAGTCGCAGCGCCGGGACAAGCAAAGGCGCCTCGCCCAGAGGATTGCAAAGGCGCGCACGGATTGACTAGGGGTGATTCGATGGCCTACAACTCCCGATCAAGAGGGGAACGAGGGCATGGAGCAAGCTCGCAATTACGTCTGCACGGAGTGCGCAAGCGCGGTTCCGTCCGGACACAAGTTCTGCGGGGCGTGTGGGGCGGGCGTGCCCACCGAGGCGCAGACGCTCGAGACCCGCTTCTTCGGCGCGTTGCAGATGCCGGGCAAGGCCCGTCTCATCGTCGTCCGTGGTGACGAAGCCATGGGCGAGGGGCTCAGCTACCTTCTTCAGGCCACCGAACACGTCGCGGGTCGCGAGGCTGACCAGATCCCGTTTCCGAGCGACAACTGGCTCAGCCCTTCGCACGCGAACTTTCTCTACCGCGGTGAGAAGCTCGTCGTGCGGGACGAGGGTAGTCTGAACGGCGTGTACATCAGAATTCGGGGGGCTTCACCGATTCAGATCGGCGACCATTTCATGTGCGGCCAACAATTGTTCCGTATCGATGCGACGCCGAAGGACACCTCGGGTCCCGAACCGGACCAGACGCATTTCTATGCCTCGCCGAGGCGTCCAAGCGCGTTCCGCGTCACGCAGGTCCTCGAAGGTGGGATGGACGGCATCGTCTGCTGCGCCCACGAGCAGTCGCTTCAGATCGGCCGCGAGGAGTGCGACATCAATTTTCCGGACGACGTTCACATGTCGCCCCGGCATGCCCGGGTCGAAATGTCGGGGGAATCCCTCGAGTTGCTTGACGAGAACTCCCAGAACGGAACTTACGTTCGCATTCGAGGCGAACGGGAGCTGAGCCACGGAGACTATCTGTTTTTGGGTAGGAACCTGCTCCGAGTGGAGGTGACGGCGTGATCGTCTGTTCCCGATGCAGCAAGGACAACCAGGACCACTACAAGTTCTGTCTCGGTTGCGGCGCGGAGCTCCCGCGGGAGTCCTCCAAGCCACGGTCTTTTTCGGTGCCTACACCTCCGGGTGGGGTGCCGACACCCGGCCGGACTACCGACGCCCCTCAGGCTCCTCAGACTCAAGGAGGCCGCGCCGAGGCACTGGCATCGGCGCCACAGTTGGAACTGGATCCGACCCCGATGCAACCCGCACGATCGAAGCCGGTGGCCGTGCAGGACCCGCTGCCGCCCGAGCTCGCACCGCTTGGCGAGGAAACGTCCCCGTGCCCGCACTGCGGTGCGCAGGTTCCCGAGAACTTCCGCTTCTGTCATGTATGCGGCGACGACCTGCACGCGGAGGCCTCGGGTGCACCGCTTGGCGATGCGCCGGCCGAGCGTGTTTCGGCACCAGCCGTCTCCGGGGCTCCACAGCCCGCTGCGGCATGCGCGCGGCTAGCGCTCATCCAGCCCGACGGTTCCGAAGGCGAATCGTTTCCTTTGCCTGCGGAAGGCTCCCTGATCGGTCGGGCTACGGGCGGCATCTTCGCCAACGACGCGTATCTCTCGCCGGAGCACGCGGAATTCCGCTTCGAGGGCGACCAGCTCGTCGTCAAAGATATGGAGAGCCTCAACGGGGTCTACATTCGGATTGAACCCGAGGTTCCGATCGAGCTCTTCGATGGGAGCATCTTCCGCGTCGGACAGGAGATCCTGCGCTTCGAGGCGCCAGTTGCACCGGACCCAGCCGACGATGGCACCCAGCACATGGGCAGTCCCCACCGAGGCTACCTGGGCCGCATTTCGCTGATGATCGGCCGCGAGACCACCGGCAACAGCTTTCCGATCCCGCCTCAGGGCATCCACCTGGGCCGCGAGCGTGGCGACGTCGTCTTTCCTGAAGACGGTTACGTCTCCGGCCTCCATTGCCGCGTCAACTCCGAGGTGGGCCATGTGTTTCTCACCGACGTGGGGAGCTCTAACGGGACGTTCGTCCGGGTGTCGAACGAGTCCTACGTCCCCCAGGGCACCTTCGTATTGATGGGGCAGCAGCTTTTCCGCGCCGAATACTAAACCGGCGCCCGCATGAGCCCTAGCGCCGAGGACAGGAAGTCTTCGACCCGTTCAGCGATGCGATCCGGTTGCTCGACCGGAGCCGCATGGCTTGCCTCTTCGATTACCTCGAGCTCTGCGTTCGGGATCGCCGCGGCCATTTCTTCGGCCAGCGCCATCGGCGTGAACGTGTCGTGCTCGGCCGCCACGACCAATGTAGGGACGTCGATCTCCGGGAGGAAACCCCGTGCGTCGTGCTGCCCTGCACCCTTCAGCATGCGCAGAAACACATCGGGGTCCATCAGTGCGGCGTGCTCCCAGTAGCGTTGAAAGTCTTCCTCTCGGATTCGCTCGCCGTCGAGCTCCCGACCCGCGCAAGCGACGCGAAACGCCATCGCCGCAGGGACGCGCCCCCAAACCGCGCGCGCGATGCCCGGGAACATGCGCGATCCTCGAATGAGGCCAGGCAGGACCTGGTCGAGCAGATCGGTCCCGTGAAACGTGCTTGTGATGCGGCCGAAAGTCCCGCACATGAGGACTAACGCAGCGACCCCTTCGGGGTTCTGCCGATAGTATTCGAGGGCTACTTGGACGCCCATGGAGTGCGCCGCGATGACGGGCCTCGCGACGTCACGCTCGTCGCAGACCTTGCGAAGATCGCGTGCGAGATCTTCGATCGACAGGCGATCGCGGTCGAGCGGAGGCCCGCTTCGCCCGTGGCCGCGAAAATGCCCGTGCAGGACGCGATGGTGCTCTGCGAGACGGGGCGCCAGATAACGCCAGGCAAAGCCGTCACAGCCGATTCCATCGACGAGAACGACAGGGGGCGCACCTCCCCCGAGCTCTTCGTAGAAAAGGCGGGTGCCATCCGCCGCGTCAACAAAGCCTTCGCGCTCGTATTGCACGCGTCGGGCGCTTACTTCTTGTCGGTGTCTTCGGGGCTATCCGGGATGTCGTTGACGGAGGGTAGCTTGCGAATCTCGGGAAGGGCGATTTTCACACAGCGCTGGACGATCCACGAGAGTGAGCGATCCAACCTTGCTGACTCGTGCTTGATGTCGTGTAGCATCGACTCGGGGAAGTACAGGCTTTGCTTGCGCTTATCAGTCGTTGACATCGTAAGTAATCCTCCATGGGGACGCAGTGCCAGCTGGCGATCGCGCACCGTTCAACTATCTGGTGGTCCTACCCAGGGATAGATGCAGTGTCAATGACAAAGGTCTAAACGCCATGTTCCATCAGAAATCTGGCAGCAAACGACTCCGCCTGGCCCTCGTTGGCACGCTTGCTCTGGTGTTCGTTGCGGCCATGGCCTCGAAGGCTCCCGCGCGCCGCAGTCCGTTCGAGCCGCTGGCGATCTTCGCACGGGCGCTTGCGTATATCGAACTGAGCTACGTCGAGCCGGTCGATCAGGAGAGCCTCGTCTACGGCGCCATTCGGGGGCTCGCAGATTCGCTCGATCCGCACAGCGTGTTCCTGGATCCCGAAGAGTACGAGATTCTCAAGAGCGACGCGGAGGGACGATTCGCCGGGGTCGGCGTCGAGGTTTCGGCACGCGATGGCTGGTTGACGATTCTTTCGGTTTTCGAGGGAGGACCCGCGGCGAAGGCGGGTCTGCAACCCGGTGACCGCTTCCTGAGCATTGACGGTGAGGAGGCTCGCGACGTTCGACTGTACGACGCCGTTCGGCGCATTCGCGGCGAGCCTGGGACGACCGTCGAGGTGACCGTGCGGCGAAAGGGGCAGGAAAAGGCACTCGAGCGCACGCTCACGCGGGCGTTCATCGATGTCGACCCCATCGAGGTGGCGCTCTTGGACGACGGGATCATCTACGTGCGGATCAAAGCGTTTCAGGACGGGACCGCCCGTTTGTTCAGCCACGCTCTCGACCAGGCGGTGATGAAGCGTCGCAAGCGGGGCGGCGTAACCGGCTTGCTGATCGATCTCCGGGACAACGGCGGCGGGTTGCTCCACGAAGCGGTGTGGGTCAGCGACGAACTTCTTGCGTCCGGGGTCATCGTGAGTACGCGAGGCCGGGGCGGTGAAAAGATCAGTGAGTACTCGGCGCGGCGAGCGGGGACGCGCCCGAAATGGCCCGTCGTCGTGCTGATCAATGAGAACACCGCGAGCGCTTCGGAGATCGTCGCGGGTGCGCTGCGCGACCATGCACGCGCGGTCCTGGTCGGCGTGCGATCCTTCGGCAAAGGCAGCGTGCAGAACGTCTTCGAGCTTCCAGGAGGCAGCGCCCTCAAACTCACGACCTACCGCTACTACACCCCGTCGGGCCGCTCCATTCAAGCTGAAGGGATCACTCCCGACCTCGTCGCAGGACAACCTCGGGCGGAAGGCGATCCCGAGCCGTTCCGCGAGGAAGAGCTCGAACGGCATCTAGCCGCGCAGCCAAATGGTGCCGGCGTACCGAAGGCGCCGGGGAGCAAGCAGGCTCCCAAGGCGACCGGCAAAGTAGCGGCTCTGTTTGCCGAAGATTCCCAAGGGCAAAGAGCATATGTCGTCATGAAACAACTGATCCAGTCGCGCTAACCGCAGGCCGCGATCCGCGTTTCGCGGCTTAGCGGCGGCGGAGGAGTTTGAAGGTGATCCCCGGAGTCTCGCCCTCGCGACTCTCCACCTCCACGAACTCGGACAAGTCGTTGGGAAAATAGGTGTCCCCTTCCACGTCCTCATCGATCGTCGTCAGATGAAGCTCGGTCGCGATGGGTAGTGCCTCTTCGTACAAGCTTGCGCCGCCGATGATGAACGGGCAGTCGTCAGTCGTTCTTGCGAGGGCGATCGCTTCGCCGATGCTGCTTGCCGTTTCACAGCCGGCGAAACGGGTGCCCGTTTGCCGGGTGACCACGATGTTGCGGCGTTTCGGAAGTGGGCGGCCGATCGAGTCGTGGGTCTTGCGGCCCATGATGATGGAGTGGCCCTGGGTGGTTTGTTTGAAGTGCTTGAGGTCTTCGGAGACGTGCCAAGGGAGTGCGCCGGCCCTGCCGATCACGCCGTTTCGGGCCACCGCCACGATCAACGCAAGCGGGGCTGGAGGTGGCTGAGGGTTGATCACACCGCCACCGGGGCTTTGATGCGGGGGTATGGGAGGTAGTCTTTGAGTTGGAAGTGCTCGTGCCGGAAGTCGAAGAGGTTGTCGACCGATGGGTCGATGAACATGGTTGGGAGTGGGCGGGGCTGACGCGAGAGTTGTAGCCGCGCTTGGTCGACGTGGTTGCTGTAGAGGTGCACGTCACCGAACGTGTGAACGAAGTCGCCCGGTTCCAGGCCGGACACGGAGGCGGTCATCATGGTCAGCAGCGCGTAGCTCGCGATGTTGAAAGGGACTCCCAAAAAGACGTCGGCACTGCGCTGGTACAACTGACAGCTCAGGCGACCCTCGCTGACATAAAACTGAAACAAGGTGTGGCAAGGGGGCAGGGCGACGCGTTCGGCTTCTGAGGGGTTCCACCCCGAGATGATCAGCCGGCGGCTTTGGGGGTTGTCGCGGATTTCATCCAGGACGCGCGTGAGCTGGTCGAAACCGTCGCGCTCGTACGATCCGTCCTCGCGTTCGGTTGCGCCGAAGTTGCGCCACTGATGCCCGTACACCGGACCGAGGTCGCCTTCGTTTCGCCCGAAGCGCGCTGTCTGTTCGTTAGTGGCCCATTCGTCCCAAATCGAGACGCCCACTTCTTGAAGATGGCTGACGTGGGTTTGCCCGCGCACGAACCAGAGCAGCTCGTGGATGATCGACTTGAGATGCACCTTCTTGGTGGTGAGAAGGGGAAAGCCCTCACGAAGATCGGCACGCATTTGATAGCCGAAGAGGCTTCGCGTGCCGGTGCCGGTCCTGTCTTCACGCGCGACGCCTTCGTCCAGCACCTTCCGCAGGAGATCGAGATATGCGCGCATCGCCTTACTCTTCGGTCACCTCGACGGGCTCGCGAGGCTCGTCGCGCCGGATCGAGTAGCGCACCAGCGCCCGAAGGATGTCGTTGCGCTCGAGGTCGCCAACCAATCGCTTGATGTCCTCGTAGATCGACGGGTCGGTCAGTAGTGCGCCGATAGTACCCTTGCCCTCGCGTGCCTCTTTGGTGAGGAAGGCGATGTCGTCGCTGGCGTTCTGCAGGTTGTCCATGAACGAATCGCCCAGTTCGCCGTAGATCAGTTGATTGACGGCGCCGTCACCCTCGCGGACGTCGGTCAGGATGGTATTGAGTTGGGCAAAGGTGTCGCGGATGTTCCGAATCGCCTCGGTGCCTTCGGTCCCGTAGATCAATGCGTGTGCCGTGCCGTCGTTCGTCTGGATGTCCTCGGTGATTTGATTGAGGTTCTTTCCGAGCGCCGCCACTTGCTTGCCAGCGGCGCGCAGCTCTTTCACAGCGCCCTTCACGTCGCGCCCAAGCTCGGCGTCGTGCATCAGGCGCCCGATGGTCCCGTCCCCGCTTGCGATCATGCCAGTCGCTTTGGCTAGATTCCGCGCGGTTTCCTTGAGGTCTTCCGAAAACTCTTGGTCGGCGAAGGGGTCGGTGGCGAGCCGTAGGTTGTGCGCCGTCCCCTCGGCCTCGATCAACGTGCGCTCGGCCAAGGCCATGATGCCGCCACCGACCGAGGGCGGGATGGGCTCGTCTGGATCCCATTCGGGGTACTCATCGGAACCGACCCCGATCTCGATGATGCGGTCTCCGAGGAGGCCTTTACTCCCGATCGCGGCAAAGCTCGGTTTCGGTTCCACGCCGTCGACGTCAATGCCCGGCTCGCCGCGAATCAAGTGGGTGGCATCGTCGATGACGCGGAAGTAGACCTCGATTCGACCGGACTCGCCTATGACGACCTCGCTCACCGAGCCGACGTTCACGCCGGCCACCCGAACGGTGTTGCCCTTCTGCAGACCGCCGACATCTTCGAAGACCGCGTAGTAGGTCGTCTTCGAGGCGAAGATGTTTTCCTGAGCGCCGATCGCAAAGGCGATGCTCGTGCCGATCACCAGGGCGACCACTACAAAAATGCCAACGCGAAGGCGAGTACCGGCGGTCGTCTTCATCTGTTGCCCAGCCCCCTACCCAGCACTCCTTAGCAGAGTTTCGGTGTCCTCGTCGACCGGAGCGTTGCCTTCGAGGAAGTCACGGACTTGCGGGTTGTCCGCGTTCCGGAGCTCGTCCGGCGTCCCGGAGAAGATCACGAAACCTCCGTGGATCATGGCGATGCGGTCGCTGATGGCCAGGGCGGTATCCATGTCGTGCGTCACTACGATCGAGGTCACGTCGATGGTTTCGTTCAGATACTGAATTAGATCGGCGATGCGGGTGACGTTGATCGGATCGAGCCCGGTCGTCGGCTCGTCGTAGAGCAGGACCTCCGGCCGGATCGCAAGGGCCCTCGCCAGCGAGACCCGCTTCTTCATGCCGGCGGACAAGTCCGTGGGCGTGATTTCTTCGGTGCCAGGGAGCCCCACGTAGGTCAGCGACTCGCGGACGCGCTCGGAGATCTGTGTCTCGGTCATGTCGAGCTGTTCGCGGAGACCGTACGCGACGTTCTCCTTGGTGTTGAGCGAGTCGAAAAGCGCGCCGGCCTGGAACAGCATCGCCACCCGCCGGCGGACGGGGGACCACTGCGCCTCCGTCATTCCCGAAATTTCCTGGCCGTCGAAGCAAATGCTGCCGCCATCGACGTCGAGCAGCCCGATCAGCATCTTGAGGAGGACGCTCTTGCCCTGACCGGAGCCGCCAATGATCGTCAGCACCTCGTGCTCGTGGATTTCGAGGTTCAGGTCTCGATACACCACCTTCGCACCAAAGGCCTTCTTGACCCCTCGAAATTCGATGAGCGCCATCGGTCCGACTTTAGTTGGGGTTGCCTGGCTCGTCGACTACTGTAGCGGCCATGGGCCATGGTCTTCGGGGGGTCGGTCTTTGCGCCCAGGTACTGGCACTCGTGGCGCTGGCTGGTTGTACCGCCAAGGCCGAGGCCGTCCGTGCCGCGCAGCCCTACATCGAGAACTTCGGTGAACTGCGATTGCGGGCCTCGAGCCTCCTCGAGTTGCGCGCCGATGTCCGGCGACAGCGCCTCCTCGTTGCGGCCATGAACGGTGACGAGGAATCGCTTCCGCCCAATCTCAAGCCACTCCTGCAACGGATGCGTGCCGACAGGGTGGAAGTCACAGACGAGCTGCTGGAGCACGGCGAGGCGGTGTTCTGGCGGATGCTCGACTATGCCTTCTCGGAGAACCCAAACGTGCTTCAAGGGGAGATTGTTTTTCTCGAAAAGGATGGGTCCACGTCGATCATGCGGCATCCGCGTGAACGCGAGTTGCCCGTCGGTCTCAGGTGGTACGGCTTGCGTCAGCAGCGCACATTCACCGGGTTGGCCAATTGTGTGACCGATGAGGGGTCTGAGCCGTGGGTGCTGGTGCAGCGTCGCGACAGGGACTATCCGGGCAGCGCGGGGTTGAGCGTTGCCTATCGGCGCACGCCGGTGGAGGTCACTGGGGACCCAGCGTGAGATCAATGATCTGATACGGAGTCGAGTCGGGCCCACCCTCGGCGTCGAAGCATCCGACGACCTTCATGTCGCCTGCGGAGTGCTCGAAGCACAAGGCGGGGTCCATGCCAAAACGCCTGCCAAGCTCCGCGCGATCGGCTTGAATGAGTGGAATCGCCCAGGTTTGGTCCGGCGAGGTGAGGGCCTGAAGCGTGGCTTCGTCGAGCGAGCAAGCGCGGTTGCGGGCCTCCGCGACCAAGCGTGGGTGGAACCAGGGGAGGGAGTCTTCACTGACCACCCCGTCGTTGCAGGTCTTTCGTGTCCCTTCGAGGGCACCGATGAGAATGATGCGGGAGAACCAGATCTTGGTTCCGTCTCCCTGGCCCATCACGAAGCGCAAGCCGTACGACTGCAGCCAAAAGGTGACGAGACAGCACGAGAGCACCAGGACGCCGAGGCATCCGAGGCCGACCCAGACCCCGATATTTGGCGTTGGCGTTGGCGGTTGCGGCCGGTCTTCGGTCATCAGCCAACGGGGGTTATCACTGTTCCGTCGTCCTTGACAGGGGAGCCCCACGGGCCTAGCGTCCGCTCGCTCTGCCATGGCTTTTGCCCTTACGCCGGAACGCGAAGAACAGGTCGACGAGATTTTGACCCGCTATCCCGAGCGTCGAGCAGCGCTCTTGCCGGTCCTGTGGCTTTGTCAGCGACAGAACGGATGGATTAGCCCTGAAGTCGCCGAATACGTCTCGAAGCGTCTCGAGCTCTCGACCGGGGTCATCAAGGGTGTCGTGACATTTTACACGATGTTCTTCGACGAACCCGTCGGCGAGAATGTCGTTTGGGTCTGCCGCACGCTCTCCTGCGACCTTCGCGGGGGTAAGGCGATTCAGGATCACCTCGAGAAGAAGCTCGGCTGCAGGGCCGGGCACACCAGCGCGGATGGCAAATTCACCTTGCTCAAGGCCGAGTGTCTGGCTGCCTGCGGGCAGGCGCCCATGGTCCAAATCAATGATTATTATTACGAAAATCTCGACGTGCAGCAGTTGGATCGCATCCTCGACGTTCATGCAACGAAGGGTGGCGAGGCCGCTGCTGCAGAGTTTTCCACCTTCGCAAGCTTTGGGGCGCCGCGCGGTAGCAATGGCGGCGCCGTGACCTCTGCACCGCCTCCGCCTAGTAAGGAGGCCGTGCGGGTTGCTTCGCGGCCACCACCGGACCCGACGGGCGACGAGTCATGAGCAAGCCGTTGCTAACCTCCCGCTACGGCCTCGAAGAGGGCTGGAAGCTCACCAACGCGGAGCGTGCCGGCGCATACGAGGTGGCTAGGCAAGCGCTGACGGGTCGCAAGCCCGCCGAGCTCCGGGAAGAGGTCAAGAAGGCCAACATTCGCGGTCGAGGCGGCGCAGGTTTTCCCGCTGGCGTGAAGTGGGGTTTCCTCAACCGAGGGGAAGGTGAGCAGATCTACCTCGTCATCAACGCCGACGAGAGCGAGCCCGGGACCTTCAAAGACCGTAGCATCATGGATCTGGACCCTCATAGGCTCATCGAGGGAGCCATCATCTCGTGCTTCGCAATCGACGCGCACGTGGCTTACATCTACGTGCGAGGGGAGCTGGCGTTTTCGGTGAACCGGCTCGAGGAGGCGATCGCGGAAGCGCGGCAGGCGGGCTATCTCGGCGAGCGGCCATTCGGCATCGACCATTGCATCGACGTTTACGTTCACGCCGGCGCAGGCGCGTACATCTGCGGCGAGGAGACCGCCCTACTCAACTCGCTCGAAGGACGGCGTGGCGAGCCCCGGCTCAAGCCTCCGTTTCCCGCGGTTAAAGGCGCGTTCGGCATGCCGACCATCGTCAACAACGTCGAGACGATTGCCTCCGTGCCGGACATCATCGAGATGGGCGGCGATGCCTGGTCCGCGCTCGGCCGGCTCCCAGGGGATGGTGGCGTGCGCATCTACGGGGTCAGCGGCCACGTGAAGAACCCGGGTCTCTTCGAGGCCCCCGTCGGGATCACGATGCGTGAGCTCATCGACGACTACGCAGGGGGTATGCTGGGCGGCCGCCCACTCAAGGCGGTGATCCCAGGTGGCTCGTCGACGCCGGTGCTCGATCCACAGCGCAAAGTAGAGGCACCAAACGAAGACCACCCGCTGCACAAGTGGCACGGCCAAAGCGAGATAGACGTGCCGATGGGGGTCGACACCTATCGCGCGCTCGGCACCATGCTCGGGACCTGCTGCGCCATCGTCATGGATGACACCGTCAACATGGTCGAGGCGTGCCGCAATCTGATGCGCTTCTACAAGCACGAATCGTGCGGCCAGTGCACTCCGTGTCGCGAAGGGACGGGCTGGTTGGTCGATGTGCTCGATAACCTGTGTAAGGGGCGGGGCAAGCCCGA
>QMMB01000060.1 GCA_003647035.1 Deltaproteobacteria bacterium
CAGAGCCGAGGTGTGGGACATCTCGGTGGCCGCCGCATCATTAAAAAAAAAAGACGTCAAGAACACCAGAACGCCCAGGCGAGCCCAGTCCACGCCCACAGTCCGCTTCAGCAGCTCGTAGAGCGCCGGGACCGTTGCAGCCGAAACCAGGCAGTTGACGTAACCCGTTGCACCGAACGGGACGCCAATGGCCATGATCGCGGGCCAGCCGAGGAAGTACTGGGAGAACATGCGTCCATCATTGACCATGAACGCATGGTCGAAGAACAGCTTGAGAGGGTGCGACGGCGCTGTGAGTCGGCCCGACGCCACTAGCTCAGCAGAGAAACGGTAGACCGACTCGTCGTCGGCGACCGCTCCCCCCTGGAGAACCAACCAACGGATCGCTACCGGGACGATAACTCCGAGGCCCGTCGTGACAAGGAGGAACCAGCGCGTCTTACCAAAGGAGCGCTTCGATCTCCAACGAGTCATGCCGATCGCGAGGCAGATTGCCCCCACACCTCCGAGCAGCGCGTAGAACGTCGTGAAGACGACGAATCGGTAGCTCGGGAAGTCGGTATTGCCGAGCCCCAACGTATATCCATCGTGTGCGGGTGCCATGAACTGGAACGCCGCCCAGAACGAAAGCCCTAGAAGGATCCACAGGAGCGCCGAGGTGTTGCTTTGTGGGTTGGCCAAGTTCGGTTGATGCTAGCCCACCCTTTGTCACCACATAAAAAGAATGCCGACCCAGACGACTTCGGACGACCCGGCCCGGCAAGGACCCGTTCTTTGGTTGGAGAGGGGACTGTTGCTAGTATCGGACTTCGTTTCACATGAGCGGCCCCATCCAAGACTCCGAGCAAGCACCTTCCGACGAAACCCTCGTGGTGGTCGTGCCTTGTTACAACGAACAAGCCAACATCGAGCAGACGGTCCAATCGATTCGCTTGGTGGCTTCCGAGCTCCCGCTCCGCGTCGACGTGCTGCTGATCGACGATGGCTCATCCGACGGGACGAAAAGAGAAATCGCAGAGCTATGCGAACGATACGGTTACTCCGCGATGTACAACGAGCGGAACCGCGGGGTCGGACGGTCGCTCCTCGAGGCATACAAGCAGATCGACCCGGCGCATTGGGTGACGATCATGCCCGGGGACAACGAAATCGACTTCGCCTCGATCAAGGGCTTCGTCCAGGCGCGTCACAACTTCGATGTGATCCTCGGTTATCTTCAGAACCCCGTGATCCGCCCACTCAGGCGCCGACTATTTTCGGTCGCCTACATGCGCACGGTACAAATCCTCTACGGGTTTCCTTTCCGCTACCTCAACGGAATGAAGCTTTTCCGCGCCCATGTGTTTCAGGAAATCGATGTGGAGGCGTCCGGCCACGCGTTCAATTCCGAGCTGCTGGCCAAAGCAATCCTTCGCTGTCCCTCGCTTCGAGTCGGCGAGGCTCCCTTCGTCGCAAGAGGGCGCGCGACTGGAAGCTCCAAGGCGATCCGTCCATCGGCGGTCGCGCAGTCGGTGGTCGAAGTCGGTCGGGGGTGGCGCTCCGTCGCCCAGTTCCGCGACAAAGTCACTCGCGGTGACTAACACGCACTAGATTCACGAGGCAGGCAGCCACCCTGTCCACGTCCGCTAACCCATACCGCATGTCTATCGGGATCGAGAACGATCGCTGTGAGAGCCGAGCGTGCTCTTCTGGAACCCCGTCCAGGATCGGTTTGTCGAGAGGCCAGAGCCTAGAGGCGTAGATTTGGTTCGCGATGAGGGCCGCGCGAACCCGTTCGCACTCTTCGATTTGGTCGAAGACACAGAAGGCGGAGAAGGGCACGCTCGTGTTCGACGATGGCGCGAGAATCCGAAAGCCCTGGCCGCTTGGCACCTGTCGAAGCAGAGTCTTGAAGTTGCGTAGTTGGATGCCCTCCCAATGGGCCAACGGGAACGTGGCTAGGGTCGCCCGGGAAAGAGGCGTGATCGCCGAGATCTCCGGTCCGAGCAGACTCTCCTCGCCTGCCTCGAGCGTCGGGCGAAACGCCTCCTTGGCGATGGAATGCCCCTCCAGGTACGCGCGCTTGAGGAGCATGCCCGTCAACTTCTCGAATGCCGCCAGCTGGAGCGGCGACGTCACGGTGGGGGTGTCAGGCAAGCCGTGCCCACGGGGCGACCAGAGCGCTCCTCCGTCGGCGAGTGGATAGAGCTTACGTAGGGACGCGACGCAAAAATCCGCGTTGGACGCCCGCGCCCATGATGAGGTTGGCGCGTGCGTGTGGTCTTCGATGATCTCGGCGCTGAATCCCTCTGGGATCGAGATGTCAGCGGCCGTGCGCAAGCCGAAGTAGTTGACCACCAACACCGCGTCCCCTGGCCGTTCGTCGATGGTCGACAGATCCAATCCGGGGGAGAGCGGGCTGTCGGGATACACGAGCAGCTCGATTCCCATGTCCGTGACCGCGTCGATGACTTGCTGGCAGAAGTAACTCGGAATCCACCAACGCCGATGCCTAGCCAGGGTCCCGATCAGCCGGAGGGCGTCACGACCGCAACCTGTCAGAAGGCCGTCGTCCCAAGGCTCCGGACGAGATTCTGCATGGACCTCGAAGTCCGCCGCGTGAAAGAGGGAGCCGACCTCCCAGCGATCTGGGTCGATACTCATTGCAAAAATCGTGCGAGATCCGTGCCTTTGAGTTCCGAGAGTATGGCATCGCGGATCTCTGGTTGCAGCTCCGATTGCCAGCGGTCTTTGACCGCCGGTGACCGGAACACGGAATAATCGCCCGAGACGGACGAGTGCTGTGACGCCCGCAGAAACGCTGCGGTCTGCTCCGTATACTCGAGCCCGATCCAATCGAAGAGGACCCTGGTTTCAGCCTCCACGTCGTCGACGAATTTTTCGTAGCGTACCAAACGCATCTGTTCGGGGCGTTCGTGGGCCAGCCGCGCGTGAAGCCGAGTCACCCAGCACCAGTCTTCGAATCCGAAGAAGTCCCCATAGCCAGACTTCTTGGCCGCTCCGGAGCGCCAGTGCTCCAGCGGATCGGCATCAGGCGGAAATTCCTTGGGCGCGGTTAGCCATGAGTGCATGGCGCCACACGGATGGCGGACCACCGCAAGAAGCTTCATTTCAGGCAAGAGCTCCAACATTTCCTCAGTCAGATTTTGGAATCGATTGTACTTGATGACGAGCAAGCTGGGATTTGCCTGCTTGGTCCCGAAGGTCGGGTACTCACCGGCCTGTCGCCTCGTGGTTTGGTTCATGAAAGCGTTCTCGGAAGCATAAGCGCCGCGCAGGACCCTTTCCCAGTCGTCGCGGGTGGCTCGTTCTCGGATCTGATTCTTGAACTCGTACGAGAATAGCGGCGACATCCTGTATCGAACGTCGGGGCTGCTGTCGACGATCTGGCCTATCCAGCTGGTGCCAGACCTCGGCATTCCGGTGATTGCAGCGATCCGCGCGTACATTGGCCTATGCCCGCCTCAGCAGCACGTTGAAGCGATAGTGCGCAGTGTTGAGTCGCTCGTCCTGGGACGAGAACTCCGTCTCGTACCCGTGCTTGGTTGCGATCCGACCGATCTCAGACCGAGTCCACCACCGTCCCATGATCTCCGTTCCCTCCTTCTGTTGCTGTTCATATTCGGTTCGGCGTGCCGGTGTATCGAAGAAGTCCCACTTCGCTTCGTCGTCCAAGACCCCTGAGAACAAGATGGTCATGCGGGAGGCACCGCGCGTGGAGAGTCCGTCGAGGATCTGCGCCAAGTCGTCGGGGCCGAAATAGGCGAGGGACTCGACCATGCAGATCTTGTCGAACTTGCCGTCGACGCATCGGCCGAGGTCGAGCACCGATCCATCGACGTAGCGGACGTTGCCGCCTGTATGATGTTCGCGAGCAAGTCGGATCATCGGCTCGGAGAAATCGACGCCGACGGCCTCCGCGCAACGCTCTGCGAGTCGGACAGTCAGCAAGCCGTTCCCGCAGCAAAGGTCCAGCAGACGATCGCGCGGTCCCAGCGCCAAGGAGGATACGATCTCCTCGATGACGGCCTCGATCTCGAGCGCGGGCGTTGGTACTCCGCGGTGGGCGGTCCTCCCGACTTGCCGACGAAAATCACTGTCGTTGAACCGTCGCGGAAATTCATCCCAATATTCACGCCAGTCAATCATGAGTCAGAAACCTACTCCCCGACTACCCGCCAGTCAGGGCGCTCCTCAGCGCTTCGACGATCGACGGCATCTCGTCGCTTCCCACGTCCTGATGAATGGGGAGGTTCAGAATCTTTCGCGAGATGTCGTGAGATGTCGGAAAGACCTCGGGATCGATGGCATCAACCAGGGTGTGATAGAGCGCGACGACACCTACGCCGCGCGCTCGCATCCGTTTGTACACCTCGAATCGGTCTGCGTTCTCGATCAGAACCGGAAGGTTCAAAGGGGCAGTCCCTTCCTCGAGTTTCTCCCAGAACGGCACGATCCCGTCGACGTCCCGTAGTTTGGCGCTTAGCCGGCGGTAGTTGTCGACACGGCGCTCGGCGATTGCATCGAACGCGGCGTCACGCCAGAGGCGGCTCGGTAACGCCGAAGCGCGAAAGTGGGGTGGCAGGGGCCCCGGGTCGGGAGCATCAAGGTTGCGTTGCAAGATCCCGCCATCGTCGCAGGGAAGCACCTTGTGGATCGAGAAAAGGGCGTAGTCTCCCACGTCACCTATCCCCCGTCCCGGCAGGTCGACGCAGTGGCAGCAGTCTTCGATGAGCACCGCCCCCGCACGTTCACACAGGCGTTTGGCCTCCGGGAGCTCCGCCTGGAGACTGCCGAAGTAGTGGATAGCCAAGACCGAGAACACCTGGCCACGTGCCAACTCGTTCTCGAGACTCGACAAGTCGATGTTCAGGCGCTCGTCCACTCGATAGAACGAGTAAGGAATCCCCAACTCGGTCAGGGGATCCAAGATTCCTGATCCCTCCAAGGGCGAATGGCCGATGTACGCGGGAAGGACGATTCTTGCCGCGGCGCCCGAGCGGATGCGACACAGCAAGTGCCGGAACCCATCTCGAGCGCGGGAACCGTACTGCCGGTCGCGGATGAAGTTCCGCCGATCGATGGGCTCCTTTTCCACAGTCACCGCTCACCCTGTTCGAAGTCAGTGCGCGCGCGCGCGAGGTGCTCGTTGATCGTGGCCACCGAGTTCCACATCATGACATCGAAGATCGAAAGGGTGGGAATGAACTCGTAGCCGCGAGGTTCGTAGCGGAGGTCTTCGAACTTCCGGATGGTCAGCTTGATGTCCGCTTTGGCAAACGCGTCTTGGTCGAAGAGCTCGCGCCCGCCTGGCGGATTCACGTACTCCGTGGCTCCCGTCGCCTCACTAATCCGCAGCGCCCAGTCGCCCGGCCCTTCGATCGGACCAATCGGGAGGTCCATCTCGGAGAAGAACGTGTAGGAAAAAGGAATATCGAGGCGCTCGCAGACTTCGTGCAGGATTTGAACGGATAGCTTTCCCAACGAGTCCGTGTCGGTGTCGAGGCAGCGCTCCAAGAGTTGGAACGTGTCGTCGAAGAAAGGAGCCTTTCTCCGGTAGTGTTCCACCTGCCGGAGGATCAGGTCGCGCCAGTCGCGATCGGGCGCCAGACGCACATCGCCAATTGGTGTCCCACGATGCACCTTGCCGGTCTTCGCCTTGATGTGCTGCCAACCCGACGACGGATGGAGGATCCGATTCCTAACCATCCAGCTCTTGGGCCGAAAGTCCGCGACGTCGAAAACCACCCATTTGTCGCACACAGAGATGAGATCCAGGTAGCCAAGCGCCGGGGCGAAGTACGGCTGCATGATGCCTAGTTTCATGGTTCCTCTGGTCCCAGAAATCGCCTAAATCCCCGGCCGCAAACTCTAGCATGTAGATGACAGCGGCTGAGTTTTTTGGTAACACCAGCGCTCTTGACTCGTTCAAGGCACTACCTATGAATGGCCAGATGTCCCTGGATCGGCTTGCGCGTGATTTCGAGCGGGTGCGCGCATGCACCGAGACGCTTGCTGCGCCTCTCTCCGCGGAAGACCAAGCCGTTCAGAGTATGCCGGATGCGAGCCCCACGAAGTGGCACCGCGCACACACGACATGGTTCTTCGAGACGTTCGTGCTCGGTCCAGGGGGCGTTGAAGGCCTTTCCCCCGAGCCGTATGCCGTGCTGTTCAACAGCTACTACAACGCGGTTGGTGAGCAGTACCACCGCCCGTCACGCGGGCTTCTGACGAGGCCGGGTCACGACGAGGTCACCGAGTACCGTAAACGCGTAGACGCGGCCGTCCTCGATCTGCTCGGTTCCAACCTCGATGGGGAGTTCCTCAGCCGCATCGAGGTCGGCCTTCATCACGAGCAACAACACCAGGAGTTGCTCCTCACGGACATCAAGCATCTGTTGTCGTGCAACCCTCTCGACCCTGCCTATGCCGACGAGCGAACCCAGCCTGAGGATGCCGCTTCGGTTCCCGCGATGCGGTGGTTCGATCACGCAGGCGGTATCGTTCGAATCGGTTGCGACCCGGCGTTGTTCCACTTCGACAACGAAGGTCCCGTTCACGACGCCCTCGTTCACCCTTTTCAGCTTGCACGACGCCTCGTCACCAACAGCGAGTACCTTGCGTTCATCGACGACGGCGGCTACGGCCGCTCGGAGCTGTGGCTCAGCGAGGGCTGGCATGCAGTGCAGACCCATGGCTGGCGGGCCCCGCAGTATTGGCGCCAGGACCATGGAGGCTGGAGCGCGTTCACCCTTCACGGCCGGGAGGCAATTCGAGGCCGCGAGCCTCTGGCACACGTGAGCTATTACGAAGCCGACGCGTTCGCCCGCTGGGCCGGCGCCCGCTTGCCGACGGAGCAGGAATGGGAGGCAGCAACCGCCGAGCCGGAGCCCGCACCCCTGTGCGGCCGCGCGGTATCGATGCATCCTCTCGTTCCAAGCCCATACGGCGCAGCGTGGCAGTGGACGAGCTCCAGCTATTCGGCCTACCCGGGCTACCGGCCGGGGGACGGTGCGCTCGGAGAGTACAACGGCAAATTCATGTGCAACCAATACGTATTGCGAGGCAGCAGCTGCGCGACCCCCGCAGGGCACGCGCGCAAAACCTATCGAAATTTTTTCCCACCGGAAGCTCGTTGGCAGTTCAGCGGCATCCGGTTGGCGAGGGATGGCGGTTGAGTCGATGATTGCATTTGATCCATCGAGCGCTCCGGAGCGCGTTCGAATCGTAGACCTTCACCCGGACATGGGTGATCTCCGGGAGGAGGCGGTCGAGGGGCTCCGTCGTTCCGAGAAGGAGCTTCCGTGCAAGTATTTCTACGATGCGTTGGGCGCGCGGCTCTTCGAGGCGATCACTGAGCTTCCCGAGTCCTATCCGACGCGCACCGAGCTCGGAATCATGAGCCGGACCGTCCACGAGATGGCCGAAGCGATCGGCCCACACGCCACTCTTGTCGAGTTCGGTTCAGGCGTCGGGCTCAAGACCCAAAAGCTCTTCGATGCGTTGATCGACCCGAGTGGTTGCGTTCTCATTGACATCAGCAGGGCCGCACTCGAGGCGTCTGCGCATCAGTTGGCGGACCGATATGACGGCATCGAAGTAATTGCCGTGTGTGCGGACTACACTCAGCCGCTCCGGCTGCCGCGCCCGCACCGTCCGAGCTCTCGCACCGTTGCGTTCTTTCCTGGCAGCACGATCGGGAACTTCACTCACGATGAAGCGGTATCCTTCCTCGAGCGCGTCGCCGAGCTCGTAGGGCAGGGCGGCGGCCTGCTCGTCGGCATCGACCGCAAGAAGGACCCGAAAGTCGTCGAGGGCGCGTACAACGACCCGCTCGGGGTCACCGCGGCGTTCAACTTGAACATCTTGCGCCGGCTCAACCAATGTGGCGCCGACTTCGACCTGAGCACATTCCGTCATCACGCGCCGTACGTCGAGAGCGAAGGCAGAATCGAGATGCGGCTGGTGAGCGAGATCGACCAATCCATCCGGATCGGAGACGCCGAGGTCGCGCTGTCGGCCGGTGAGCACATCCTCACCGAACATTCTCACAAGTACGACTTGCAGCAGTTCGAAGACATGGCTCGGACCGCAGGATTTCGACTCACTCGACATTGGAGTGACGAGAACGACTGGTTCAGCGTCTGCTTTCTCGAGGTCGAAGACGAACCGGCCTAGACCGCTCTAGCGCCTGGAGAACTTCGCGACCAGGTCGAACTCCCCCGAGTACACGATCGCGTGGTGGCGAAAGCTCTTGTTCCCGTCGGTGAAAGTTACTTCGAAGCGGTAGGTTCCCGGGGTGGGGAGCTCCCCGGATAGCCCCCTGAAGGCCTTCAGGTTCGCGACGACGAACGGACGGCTCGACCGAGGAGCAATCTCCACGGCACCGACCCGGCATTTGACCGCATGGAACGGCTCGTACCCCTTTTCCCAGGCGTCTTCCTTTTTGCGCGCTCGGAAGAACGGCGTGCCACAAAGCGTCTTCAACCAAATCGGTCGTTTCGAGTTGTTGTGCACCCGCGTTTTGACCTCGTCGGAACTGGTAACCATCGAGGGACGCGTCTCGATTTGAATATCGCGCGCCTCGGTCTTGATGACGCGCCGGCAGCCTTGGTTGGTCCACCGATGACTGGACGGACACTCGCAGGGCAAGCACGACCCGCAGCGCTGGTTGGGTGGGCAATCGGGGCATCCTCGATAGTTGCCTCGTGAGCTCTCGCAGAGCGCCTGTATGCTTCGGCCCCGGCGAAAGAGCTCGGGTGGTTCCTCGGTCAGGACGCATGCACCCTTGAAGCACCTTCCGAACCGGGTCTCGCATTGGAAGTCACAGGTCGCGAGCTCGTTCTGCCCTCGGCATTCGGCGAGCTGTTGTTGGTAGTCGAGCAGGTGCGCCTCGTTGACCGCGACGCCGCACTCGCATCCTCGAGATTGGCAGCTGGTCTCGACGACCCCACAGGCGTCGTCCGTTTCACACGACCGATGTGCCGAGGCCACCTCGATGCGCTCCTGGCGAGACTCGGCCTCCTCGCACCCAGCGAGCGAGACACCGACCATCGCCATCAAGCAGAGTAGACCCCGCCTCCCCATGACATGGGTCCTACCGAACGTCGGCCGTCATGGCAAGAACCGGTGTTGTCGTGCGTAGGCTAGCGGGCCTGCAGACGGGCGATCCGCTCCTCGAGCGGAGGATGGGTCGCCATCAGTTTGCGCATGCCTCCGCCGCGGATGCCGAAGGCGTTCAGCTCCTTCGGAAGCTGCGATGGCGCGTCTCGCATAGCTCCCAGGCGGTTGAGCGCAGAAGCCATCGCCCCAGCGCTTTCGAGGTCGGCGCCGCCGGCGTCCGCGCGGAATTCCCGGCGCCTCGAGAACCAGGCCACGATCATGCTGGCAAGGACGCCGAATGCCATTTGCAGTGCTATGTAGATCATGAATCGGCCCCTCTGGAACTGGCTCGAGATGATGTGGGCAACGAAGATCACGAAGGTGTTGAGCACGCCTTGGATGAGCGTGAGTGTCACCATGTCGCCGTTTGCCACGTGTGAGATCTCGTGAGCCAGGACGGCTTCGACCTCCTGCTTGTTCATCAGGCGCAAGAGCCCGGTGCTCACCGCCACGAGCGCGCTGTTGCGGAACATCCCAGTCGCGAATGCGTTCGGGTCCGGCGAGTCGAAGACCGCGACCTCGGGCATCCCGATCCCAGCCTGCTCCGCCTGACGCGTGACCGTGGTGATGAGCCACTGCTCGGTGGGGTTCGAAGGGTTTTCGATGACGTGCGCCCGCGTGGACTTCTTCGCAACCCACTTGGAGATCGCCAAAGAGAAGATCGAGCCGCCGAACCCGAATAGCGCAGCCCAAATGAGCATGGTGACGTAGGGCGCGCCCGGAGGAATCACCCCAAACGCTGTGAGCGCCGCCATCGCGATGCCCGCCATGAACAGGACGGCGAGGTTTGTGCCCAAAAACAGCAGAATTCTCAGCATTCAAATACTCCTAAGCATCGAGCTTAAGACCGCTTGGCCCCTCCGACAACTACCCCCGGGCCCGTTTCCTCATTCCGTCACGACGGGCTAGTCCGAGCCGAGATCGGCTTGCAGCGCTTCTCCCTGGGCCTTCGAAAGCTCGGTTTCAGCCTCGATCCCAGCCATTTCGATGCCGATGGCGACCGGCGCCACGGGTCCCAGTGCGAACGACAGGTATTGCACCGACGACAGCCGCGTGTCGCCCACTTGGCGCGGATCCCAGGTCGGCCGTGCAAGACGCCCGTCCGGGAGCTTCGCGTAGATGTGATCGTTGAGTCCCATCCATTGCTGGAGCTTTTCGTCCCGCAGCGCCTCGTCGTCGATCCCGACCAGTAGCGTGCACCCGAGCGTACCGGCCGCATGAATGAGCTCGTTGTAGGTATCGAGCTCGTGCTGGATGTCGTCTTCTTTGACGATGTGCTCGATGCGCATCATTTCTTGAATCTGGTAGAGCACCGTCTCGTGGTTCTCGAAGAGAAACGTGAAGTGCTCACCCACGAGAACACGTCGCACGGATTTCGCCCGAAGCGCCGCGCCCCGGATGGTTTCGCGTTGCTCGGCATAGGTGACGTAGTCCAGTACCTCAGAGTGTTCGACGCGATTCACGTTGGGCCTCCTTGCGGTGTGTCGAATCCATCCTCGCGATACGCCCGCGCCAGAATCGACATGGGATGCAGGGGTTTGACGCCCGCGTGCTGTTGGAACTGGATCGCGGCGAGCGGGCAGTCGGTCGCCCAGATCTCCGCGGCTGCTTCCGCCATCCCGTCGAACGCCTTCTGCCCGACCCGAATCGAATATTCGAACCCTTCAACGGTCATCGCGTGCGTGCCATCGTGACCGCAGCACTCCATGACGGTGACCGGCGTAACCC
>QMMB01000061.1 GCA_003647035.1 Deltaproteobacteria bacterium
CTTCTTCTGATACCGCTTGCCCATATGAGATCATCCTATCCGGGATCGAGGCTCGCGTGAATCGCTTTTCGAGGAGGTAAGAGGGTGTAGTGCGGTATCGGTTGTCTGTCTCGGCGACACCTCCGGTGTTCTTTCTCACAGGCGGCGAGCAGTCGTGGCTGCGCGTCGGGGGTTCGGTGAGCCAGCCATCGCTCCTTGGCTTGCGTCGCCGCGGGGCGTCCTAGGCCGGCGAGGGCGAGGGCTCGACTCCGTAGCAAGCTCTCGTTCCGCGGGGCGAGCCGCAGGCCCGCGTCGGCAGCAAGAAGAGCGTTTTCGTCCTGGGAGAGGCTTCCGTAGGCCCGTGCGAGGTCACGCCAAGCGCGCGAATCGAGGGGCGACGCGTCGGCGACGCGTCGATACGCGGCAGCCGCCTTGGCCCATCGCCACACGCGCGCGTAGGCGTCGCCCCGTACGCGATCGAGCACCGGGTTGGGGCCGATGAGAGCTTCGGCGCGTTGTGTGAACGCGAGGGCCTCCTTCGGCCGCCCCTGCGTCGACGAAAGCCGTGCGTGCAACACCAGCGCTTGCGCTTGCAGGTGAGGCGACTTGGCTTCGCGGGCCAACCGTAGCGCCCGCTCGATGCTTGGCTTGGCCAGATGCACGTGCTCTTGTTTGGCGTGAAGGAGCGCGAGCGCTTGCGTGAGCAGTCGTTCGATGGCCGGCCGCGCCGCGCCTCCGGTCGGTTCGCGCTCGGCGGCGCCGCGTCCGATCCACACGGTCACGTCGCCGATCGTGGTCACAGGTTGCCTGACGCACGGGTCGAGGGCGACTTTGCCATGGGCTTCGGCGCCCACAGCGAAGCCGAGCCCTCGCTCGGTATGGCTCGCTTCACAGGCCAGGGCTTGAAACTGCAGGCTGTGCTTGCGGTGTAGCAGGCGCGCGCTGACTCGGAGTGGGAGGTCGAGCTTGGGCGGGAGGCGCATCGAGTAGCGAACCGCCTGTGCGTCATGAGCGGGTAGAGTGCGGTCGAACGCCGGCGCAGAGAAGCGATGCACCTGATGCAAGATTTCCGGGTCGGCCGCGGCATCGAGCATCGTGGCGCGCAGCACGAAGACATCGTCGTTGCTGCCACCGGTTGGACGCGAGATCGCGAGTAGCCGGCCTGCCGCATTTCGGACCTCGACTTCCACCCACACATCGTGCATGTCGCGCGCCCCACCGGGGAATCGGTGCCCGGCCCCCGCGTTTTCAAGTAGAACGTCGAAGACCAATAGCTCGCTGCCCCGAAGCCGCGACTCCTTGGCGAGCACATAGCGGCGATGGCCGGCCCGCACCGCCCCGATGTCGACCACCACGGCGCCTTTGAGTTGGTCGGTCGCTTGTTGGGCGTGTCTCGGGTCGGGCAACTGCGCGGCCATCGCCGTGTGGGATGCAGCCCAGCGGTGACTGCTGACCATTCCGTCGTTCGCGCCCGCCATCTCTGCGTCGGACGCCACGACGCTGTGCATGTGACAGCCCTGGCAGCTGTTCTTTTCGACAGACGTGAGGTGGTCTTGAACGGCGCCCGCGAACCCCGACGAGGCCCAGTCGCCCAAGTCTCCGATGCCGGGCAAGTGATTGGCGTTACCTATCGCGGCGCCAGAAAAGGAACGATGGCACGATCCGCATAGCGCAGCAGTTCGAAGGGGTTGCATCGTGAGTCGCGCGCGGTGCGCTTCGATCTGTTCCGGGCTCGCGGGGTCGGGAAGCAGTACCGGTTCGTCGCTGAGGGTGAAACTCGCGTTGCCGTCCGGACGCGTCGACTCGACGCTGTGGCACACGAGGCACGTGATTCCCGCGTACGCGAGCTCGTTGCTCGGCTCGACCTCCTGATCGATGTCGCCCGACAGCAGGAGAAGGGGGTCGTGGCAGCCAGCGCAGAATCGACTTTCCTCGTTGCCGCGCTCGGCGCGGAACCGGTCGATGCTGACGCGGTACCAGGGGTTGTCGAATGACGCATACGCGTGGGCGCTGTGCATCCAGTGGGAGGCGACGTCGGCGTGGCAGTCGGCACAGTCTTGGGTATTGGCGAGCCGCGTCAGGTCGAGAGACGGCGCGTTCATCAACGAAGGGTGGAGGTCGTGGCCCGTAGAGCGGACCGGCTGCGGGGCCCCGTACGAACACCCCAACACGCTGAAGAGCACCCCGATGAAAAGCCAGCGAGTCATGTCGTATACGACGTCCGACGCCCCGATTTGGATCTGATTCTCTTCTAGAGAGTGCCCAAGCTCACGAAAATTTGGGTGAGAAGCGCGTCGGCCATCAAAATGCTGATCGAAACGACCACGACGGCGCGGGTGGTCGAGCGGCCGACGCCCTCGGTGCCGCCTCGGGTCTGCAGACCGAAGTAGCACCCGAGTATGGCGATGAGGAGGCCAAAGAAGGGTGTCTTTGCAACCCCGCTGACGAAGTCGTTGAGTCGCAGCGAGTCGAG
Source organism: Deltaproteobacteria bacterium (assembly GCA_003647035.1). Classification (GTDB taxonomy): domain Bacteria; phylum Myxococcota_A; class Polyangia; order Polyangiales; family Houyiibacteriaceae; genus SG8-38. The sequence goes on from QMMB01000061.1 coordinate 2,453, forward strand.
CGCAGTGGACGCGAAGAACTCCATCGGAATGCCGTAGGACAGCGCGGCGACCAGCATGGAGCTGGTCATCCCGAGGAGGAACGCGACGAAGGTGATCAAGGGCATGATGACAATGCAGGCGACCAACCGCGGCACGACCAGCTTGCGGATCGGGTCTGCTCCCAAAGCTCGAATCGCGTCGACTTGCTCGGTGACCATCATCGAGCCGAGCTCTGCTGCAATCCCGGCCGCGATGCGGCTGCCGACGACCAGGGCCGTCAGAGAGGGCGCTAGTTCGCGGGCTTCGGACACCGCGAGGACACGGCCGAGGGTGTCCTTGGCGCCGAAGGCCTCCATGGACACTGCAAACTGAATGGTCATCACGATACCGACGAAGATCGCCGTCGCTGCTCCGATGGCCAGGCTTCGCACGCCGAGTTGTTCGAGTTGATAGATGAACTCGTTCGTCTCGAACCGCGTCGTGAAGATCGTACGAAAGGCGCGCCCCGCGAGAAGCGTGGCGCCCCCCACCTCCTCGACGAAGGCTCGTAGGCGCCGGATCTGGAGGTCGGTCCAGGTCACGAGGTTGCGGGGCCGTGTCGATGGCGCCGCAGAGGTCACGGCGGGCCCGTCATGGTCGTGAAGCCGGCAAGTACGCCGTCAAAGTCCCGGAGCGCCTCGTCGAAGCTCGGTCCGGGAGGCGTGATCAGAGCGAAATCGTAGACGCAGTCGTCCTTTTTCATGATCTGCAGCAGGATGTCGCGCGGCACGCCGTCGAGTTTGGCCCTGAAGTGGGTGCGGAGGGCCTCTCGGCCGTCCATCGGGATGACCTCCTCCCCGATGACATCGCGGTCCGTAAAGCCGATCATCAGGTGACTTCGGAGAGCGGTCAATGGAATGTCTAAGCCGGGGTCACAATCGGAGTCGACGTGCATGACCGCACCCCTGGTTTCGTTGTGCCAGGCGAGGTCGTTCTGCCGGTTGACCGTGACGGGCGCCCAGCCCGAGCCGACCGGGCCGATCCGGTAGGTCGTCTGGTCGCCGTGGTAGACGCCCGTCTCGAGCGTGCCCGTCGTGGCACAACCCGCCGCTGTCAGGCCCAAAAAGAGCCATGTGCCCAGCCGCCGCCTCACTGGGGCAGACTCTAGCAGGCGGGGCTTTCTTGTCGATTTCGGCTTTTCGGCTACTTGGTGGGCCGGCCGCGATTTCGTCCGCTACACTGTAAAGGCTGTGAGTCTGGGGGCTTCACAAGAACAGTCGGCACGAATCCGTGGCGTCGCGATTTTGGATCGCCTCGTCGCCGAGGGAAACGTGTCTCCAAGCCTCTATGACGAGGTGCTAATGCACGCTCAGCGGACACAGTCGACTGCCGAAGAGGCGATTCTCCAGCTCGGACTCATGAGCGAGGCCGAGCTATTGAAGTACATCGCGACCCTCTACCGGACCCGGTTCGTCGGCTCCGACCGGCTTGCCAAGGCGGCGGTCGACCCGCAACTCCTGAAGAAAGTACCTCGGAAGCTCGCCAAGCGGCTCACCGCCTTCCCGATTCTCTATGACAAGCGGAGCCGGACGCTATCCGTCGTCGCCGCAGACGTCACCGATGACGACGTGCGTCAGCAGATGCAGTTTGCGACCGGCGCGCGAGACGTGAAGGTCTACGTTGCCCGCGAGGCTGCCATTCGAGCCGCGATCGCCAAGCACTACGACCAAGACCATCGAGCGTTCGACATGGTGCTCAGCGGCGCCTCTTCGCGGCAAGTCCGAACGTCTCGCGAATCGGAGCCCGTTCCCGGTTGGGGCCAGGTTTTCGAGGAGAAGGATGGGGTCTTGATCCAGCGTGCGGGGGCCCCATCGGTCGGGACGGAGGAGCCGGCGAACGATCAGTCACGGGAGCCCGAGTCCGAAGAGCCGCCGCCGCAGACGCAATCGAGGGTTACGGCCGGCCAAACGCTGATCGAACAACTGTCAGCGCCGGCGCAGGGTGACGATCTCACCGTCGACCCCGAGGTCTACCTCGAGACGCTGAGCGTGCTCGTCACGCTGATCGAGCAACTCAGCCGCGACCGCGGGGGACACTCCATGCGCGTCGCACGCATTTGCCAACAGGTTGGCGAGCGAATTCGACTCACCAAGGCGCAGGTTCAGGGCATCTTGATCGCCGCCTACTTGCACGACGTGGGCGTCTCCGCCGATTCGCACGTCACGCCGTTCGACGTGGCACTCGACGCAGCGAAGCGCGACGTGGCTCGGCGAATCTATACAGCACCCACCCGGCTTCTCGAATCGGTGGATCTGCCCGCGATCGCGGTCGATGCGCTTCGACACCGCTACGAGCGCTTTGATGGGAAGGGCTTCCCCGAGCGGCTGAGTGGCAAAGACATTCCGCTGGGTGCACGCGTCCTCGGGGTCGTCGAGAGCTACACCGACCTAACGCAGAGCACCGAGAACGCCCTTGGCAGGCGCGTCACCGCGGAAGAGGCGTGCGATGCGCTCGAGCCTCATAAGGGAACGAGCTTCGATCCAGCCGTCGTCGATTGGCTGCGACACATCGTCCTCGACGACGGGATGCAGGCGCAGATTTTGTCGGCGCGCAACCGAGCGCTGATCGTCGATCCGGATCCAGAGGAAACGGCCGTGCTCGAGGTACAGTTCGCCGGTCAGGGTTACGAGGTCGCGATCGAACGCTCGGTCGAGGGCGCGCTTCGGTGCCTCGACGCCGAGACGTACGACGTGGTCGTGAGCGAGGTACACTTGGCCGACGGCCAAGGTTTCGACCTGCTGCGGCGCATCCGGGAGAGCGCACACGTCAAGGTGCCGTTGATGTTCGTCACGTCCGAGCGCGCCCAGTCCTCCGTCAACCGCGGACTCGAGCTCGGGGCAGCCGACTACGTGGTGAAGCCGGCGTCCGCGGCTGTCGTCGTGGCAAAGGCGAGTCGAGTCATCGCCGACAGCCGTACCAAAAAGCCCGGCGGGCGCGGGGTGTCTGGCTCGCTGCAAGAGATGTCGCTTCCCGATGTGATTCAGATTCTCGGCAATGGCCGCAAGAGCGGGCGTCTCAAGGTGAGTAACGGGACGCTGCGGGGTGAGCTGATGTTCCAGGAGGGGTTGATTCACGACGCGCGGTTCGGCGACCTCGGCGGGGCCGAAGCGGTCTATGGGATCCTTCGCCTCGTGGAGGGTGATTTCGAGCTCGAACCGGATACGATGCCCGTCGAGGACGTCATCGGGATTCCGACGCACCATCTGTTGCTCGAAGCGATGCGCCGGCTCGACGAAGAGCAGCGGTAGCACCGCCCAGGTGTTCAGCGGGCGGCTAGTTTGAGCCCGCGACGGCCTGGGATATGCTGCAGAGGTGCGCTTGTGCCATCAGTGCGGCGCGTCGGTAGAAGTCGACGCCCGCTTTTGTTCCGCCTGTGGGGCCTCCTCGGACGAGCCCGAGGGAGGCGGGGCCTCGGATCCGCTCGTTGGTCGAGTCGTTGGTGGGACCTACTTGTTGCAGGAGGTCGTCGGCGTTGGCGGCATGGGGCGCGTCTACAAGGCGGAGCAATCGACGCTTGGGCGCACCGTCGCGGTCAAGGTCATCCACCCGCATCTCCTCGGCGACGAGCAGACGGTCGCGCGATTCTACCAGGAGGCTCGGGCCTCCAGCCGACTGAACCACCCAAACAGCGTCAGCATCATCGACTTCGGTCGAACCGACGACGGAATCCTCTATCTCGCGATGGAATTCTTGAGCGGCAAGGACTTGGCCCTCGTGATGCACGAGGAGGGGCCGCTCGAGGTGGGGCGGGTGTGCAACATCTTGGCCAACACGCTCGACGCGCTCGGCGAAGCGCACGACCTCGGCATCGTGCACCGCGATCTGAAGCCTGAGAACATCATCCTGCGTCCACTCAGGTCGGGAGACGATTTGGTAAAGGTCGTCGACTTCGGCCTCGCTACGATTCTCGGCAAGGAAAGCTCGATCACGAAGCCAGGGTTAGTGTGCGGTACCCCGGATTACATGTCTCCCGAGCAGGGGCGCGGCGACGGTGTCGATGGCCGGGGCGACATTTACGCGCTCGGCGTTGTCTTGTTCGAGCTCTTGGTCGGCCACTTGCCGTATATCGACGACACGCCAACACGAGTCGTGTTGAGGCATCTCAACGATCCGGTTCCCGACCCGCGCGTCGCTAACCCCGGCCGAGACATTCCCGACCGTCTCGCCGAGGTGACGATGAAGGCGCTCGCCAAGGACGCCAACGATCGCTACCAACTCGCCCGAGACATGCAGTCTGCGCTGCGCGGGGCTCTCGAAGATTTGCGCGTGAGTCGCACGTCGGCCACGCCCTGTCCGAACTGTGGCGCTGCCGTATCTCTCGCCCAGAACTTCTGCGGAGAGTGCGGGGCGCGGATCGCGGGCCCCGAACCTGCTCTTGGGAGCAACCGCTCGCTCCGTCCATCGTTCTACCCGCCGCTCGGTTCGCAGCGAACGTTCGTGGGGCGTGAGGACGAGCTCGGCCTGATTCGCGAGCATCGACACGCAGCCGCGCAGGGCGCGCATTGGGTTCACGTCTTTGGCGAACCTGGTGTCGGCAAGACGCGATTCCTCACCGAGGTCGCCGAGGTGGCGGCCGCCGATGGTGACCTCGTCATCGGGGCGGGTGCGCATCCGACCGGTGCGCCGGTTCCCTACTCCGCGATCCGAACCATTCTGGCCGAGCTTCTCGAGGTCGACGGTTCAGAGCTGGGGAGGATGGCTGACCGCAGGGACGAGCTTGGTTCGGCTCTGGCGGTTGCAGGCGTGGATGAGGTGATGAACCCCGCAGGGTTGCTCGGCGGCGACGGCCGGTCTCGAACGGGGGCTGTGGCCGAGGCGCTGGCCTGCGCGGTGCGTCGCGCCCGGGGGCGCGCATCGAGTGGCCGCGTGATGTTGATCGTCGATGATCTTTCGTATTGCGACGGACTCACACAGCGGACGGTCATCGAGCTGGCGCGCGTGTTGGGCAGCGAGCCCGTGCTCTTGGTCACCGCCGGCGACCACAATCGCGGCGTGCTCGCGAACGAAACCATCCACCTCGACGGACTGGACTCCGAGGAAGCAGAAAGATTTTTGGCGGGGTCGTTCCATCTTCGTCTGGTGTCCGGGCTTCACAAGCTCACCGAGGCGGTCGGCGGTAGCGTTCTGCCATTGCACCTAGAGCAGCTCGAGGCGCTCGGGGTTTCTCCGGACGATGGCCCACCGCCTCGGTTGGCTGACGCAATTGCCCAGCGTACCGAGCGCGCCGATGTCGATGCGCAACGCCTGCTTCAATCCGCCGCGGTCCTCGGCCGAACCTGCGACCTAGACGCGCTTCGCGCTGTTTCGGGGGACAACGAGTTGACGGGCCTCGATGAGCTGTCCGGCAGCTCACTCATTGTGCTCGATGGCTCGCAGGTGAGCATCGTCCATCCGTTCATTGCAGATCTAGTCGAGGCGTCGATTCCTGCCGAGGCGCGCCGCCAACTCCATCGCCGTGCCTACGAGGTATTGAGCGAGCTGCGGGCGCCACAGGAGGTTCGCGCCGCGCACGCCTTCCGTGGGGTAGAACCCGTGACGAGCTTGGTCGTGCTCGAGAAGGCGGGCGACACGTCGATGGCTAGGGGCGACCATCTCGGCGCGGTCCTCGAGTATCGCCGCGCTCTCGAGCTCGCTCGACGCGAAACGTTGGAGAGTGGAGACACCGTCTACGATCGCGCGATTGCGACGTTTAGCCGGAAGCTCGGCGAAGCGCTCGCGCGTTCCGGGGATGCGGCCGGCGCGGACGGCGTGCTGCGGGAAGCGATCGATCTGACGGTGCCCAACAGCGCCGATCGCGCGAAGATGTTGCTGTCACTCGGACGCATCGCCGCACGTCGCGATCGCCCTCGGGATGCGATGCGCTACTTCGGCCAAGCGCTCGAGTTGGTCGCCGGGATCGAGCCCTCGGTCGAATCTCATCTACAGGTCGCTATCGGACGCATCCGGCGAATCGAAGGCGACCCGCACCATGCGGCCAACGCGTATCGCCGCGCGCTCGAGCTCTTCGCCGAGATCGGCGCCACTGCAGACACCGTGACCCGAACCCAACTCGAGCTCGCGGATGCGCTGACCGCGGCGGGCGATTACGAAGGTGCAGCTCTGCAGCTCGGGGACATCGATCGGGACGGTCGGGCCAACGGCGCCACCAGCATGGTCGCCCGTGCGGTCGGCATGTTGGGGTCGATCGACGAGCTGGCTGGCAGGGCCCGCGACGCCCAAGTTCGCTACGAAGAAGCCGCTTCTCTCGCCGCGCAGGCTGGCGACGCCCCCGGCTACCGCCGTTGGCTTTCAGCAAGCAAAACGCTCCGAGCCAGCATCTAACACTCTGCTATGCTTCGCCCCATGCGGCGCTGTTGGTGGATCTGCGTTCTGACTGCTTCGTTTGGCTGCGATACGCTCGGTCAGTTCAGCACTGGGGATGCGGACATCTACCGCGGTGAGATCGCCGGCATCTACGATCCACTGAACTGCCCCGCCGGCATTGACTGCTCGTTCATTCGCCGAACCTTTCCGTCCGGGGTGACCTTGGACCTCACGTTCGATCCCGAGCAGCAGTACGAGAATCCGGGCACGATTTCGACGAGCGGCGAGTCTTGTGGCCCCACGTTCACCAATGCCCCTTTGCTGCCCATTCCGGCCCTCGCCCATGATCAGCTCGGCCTCTACGAGTTTCCGGGCGGCGGCAGGATTCGAAACTACATGTTTGTCGTTCGTCCCGATACCGGCCCGCTTGCCGGGCGAGACGCGATGGTGTTCTTGTCGCTCCTCCGCGGCGGCGACATCGAGGTGCGAGTCGTTGCCGGTCCCGGGTTGGTCATTTGCGATCCGGCGGACTGCGCCACGATCGATGCGGGCCAGTGCGACTATTTCGGTGTGTTCGGGCTTCATCGGGAGCCGCTTTGATGCGCGTGCTCGGGATTGAGAGCTCGTGTGACGAAACCGCCGCGGCGCTGGTCACCGAAACGGGAGAGGTGTTGGCGGATGTCATAGCGAGCCAGATCGCGATGCACGGGCCCTACGGCGGCATCGTCCCCGAGCTCGCGTCGCGCGCGCACATGCAAGCGATCATCCCCGTCATTCGCGAGGCCCTTGCTGGCACGGCGGGCGGCCTCGACGGCGTCGACGCGATCGCGGTCACGCAGGGTCCCGGCTTGGTGGGCTCGCTCTTAGTGGGCGTACAAGTCGCCAAAGCATTGGCGTGGAGCACCGGAAAGCCGCTCGTTGGCGTGAATCACTTGGACGGCCATCTATTGGCGGTGTACCTGCGTCGGCCCGGGGAAGACGAACCGCAGGATGGGCCGGCGATGCCGTATGTGGGTTTGCTGGTGAGCGGCGGTCACACGGCGCTTTATCGCGTTGAAAGCTTTGACGACATCGTGCTCCTCGCGCAGACCCGCGATGACGCCGCAGGCGAGGCCTTCGACAAGGCAGGCAAGCTTCTCGGACTCGGCTATCCCGGCGGGCCGCTGATCGACCGCTTGGCGGCCCGCGGAGACGCCTCCGCCTTTTCGTTTCCGCTTCCGATGGCGTCGCGGAAGATCCTCGACTTCAGCTTCTCCGGGCTCAAGACAGCGTTGGCGCGTCACGTTCAAGAGCATGGTGTCCCGGACGACGAGCAGGAGCTCGCCGACCTGTGCGCTTCGTTTCAGGGCGTCATCGTAGAGAGCCTCGTTCGCAAGTCGATCCTCGCGTGCGAGCAGGAGGAGCTCGACCAGCTGGTCATCACCGGCGGCGTCGCGGCCAATAGCGGGTTGCGCGCGCGCGCCAAGGAGGCGGGTGAAGTCGATGGCCTTCGCCTTTTCGGGCCGCCTCCGATCTCGTGCACCGACAATGCTGCAATGATCGCAATGGCTGCCGCGCATCGCTTGGCGGCAGGCGAGCAGGATGATCTCTCGTTTGCGGTCTATTCACGCGCCCCGGACCGGCGCCGCGGCAAATTCCGGCCAGATGGCTCCCACGTCCAGCGCAAGTCACGATAGGTCCTCGATGCCGGAGAGCGCATCCGACTCCATTGTCTCACCCTACGTCGAAGTGGCCCTGCCGGTTCCGCTTCGCAAGGTGTTCACGTACGACGTGCCGATCGGCCTCAAGGGTGCCCTGCAGCGTGGCAGTCGCGTTGCCGTCTCTTTCAGTCGCCGGAAGCTGGCGGGATTCGTGGTGAGCGGCCGGGAGGACCTCCCCGATGGGGTGGCGCGCGCGCTTCCCGTCGCGGGGCTTCTCGAACCCGAGCCGGTGTTCACCTCGGAGCTTCTGAGGGTTTTGGACCGCGCAGCGAAGTACTACATGCACCCGCTCGGCGAAGTCTTGCGCGCGGCGGCCCCGGCGCTTCCTGCGGCCGCGATGCGTCGCCCCCGCGCCGGCGGCCTTC
>QMMB01000062.1 GCA_003647035.1 Deltaproteobacteria bacterium
CCCGAGTGCACCGAGCACGCAAATCCCCACGATCCAACCGCGCAAGTGCGGAAACCTAATGTGTGCCATACGAATCTCTCGCCACCTCTCGAGTTTCACCAAGTTAACAGACAGTCAACTAAGATTACCCTTACCAGGAGGGACGGTTTTCGCCAAGCCCCAACAGGAACCCGGACACATCCAACGCCACCGCGCTACTTCTTGTAGGCTCGCCGCATGACGCTGATGTAGGTCTGATCGATGGCTCGCAGCGGTAGCTTTTCGAGGGCGGACCGGAGCGGGTCGGGCTTGACCGAGTAGACCGGCTTCGGCCGCTTGGCGGTCAGTGCCGTGAAGATAACTTGAGCGAGAATGTCTGGGTCGTGCGCGGTGTTGATTTGCTTCGCGGCAAGTCCCTTGAAGGCGGAGAGCACGCTTGCGAATTTCGTGGTCTCACCCTCTGCCTGGCTGAACGCCCGCTCGATGCCTGCGACCATGTCGGTACGAAACGGACCGGGCTGAATCGTGATCACTTTGATTCCGAGAAGCGCGAGCTCCCTCCGTAACGCGGTCGAGTACGCCTCGATGGCGTACTTGCTCATCGCGTATGGGCCGTTGAACGGCGCCGCGCTCTGCCACCCGGTCTCCGAGCTGATGTTCACGATGCGCCCTTGGGCGGCCTGTACTAACGGGAGAAACTTCTTGTTGATCCGATAGGTGCCCATCACGTTGACGTCGAGGATGCGTGCTAGCCGTTCTTCAGGAATGTCGGTCAGCGAGCCGATACCCATGATGCCGGCAAAGTTCACGATGGCGTCCAGACGATCGGTGTTGCTCGACACAGCTTCGAAAGCGCTCCGAATGCTCTCGCGGTCCGTGACGTCGACCACCACCGGCAAGACGTCCGGGTCGTGCATCGAGCTCCGGAGCGCGTCCTTGTTGATGTCGGCTGCAAACACCTTCCAGCCGTTCGCAACGAGGCGCTCCACCATCGCGTGGCCGAGACCCCCGCCGGCGCCGGTGACGAGCGCTGTCTTCTTGGTCATGAGCTTTCTATAGACCGCGAGCGCGGGGTTTCAATGCTCTAGCTCGGCTCGTGCCTCGCCGACCAGGTCGCGCAGCCAAAACACTTCGTAGTGGTTCTCGTCGTTGCTTTCTTCGAGCCCGTGCACTAGAGGATCAGCTGGCTATCGGTCAGTTCACGCTGCGTGCCTGGTCGCCCCAGAACTGTTTGCGCAATGCCTTCTTGTCGGGCTTTCCGAGCGGAGAGAGTGGAATCGAGGTCACGAAGTCTACCGACTTGGGTGACTGCACCGCTCCTTTGGCCTCCTTGACGGCGGCCTTGAGCTCTGTTGCGAGCTCCTCGGTGCCTTCATGCCCAGGCCGCAAAATGACGACTGCTTTGACGGCTTCGCCCCACTTTTCTTCGGGCACGCCAACGACCGCGACCTGTGCCACGGCTGGATGCGCGGAGATCACATCCTCGATCTCGCGCGGGAACACATTGAACCCCCCGGTGACGATCATGTCCTTTTTGCGGTCGACGATGTGAAGGAAGCCCTCGTCGTCGAAGCGACCGATGTCGCCTGTGTGAAGCCAGCCGCCCGCAAAAGCCTCCTCAGTTTGTTCGGGAAGTCCGTTGTATCCCTCCATGACCAGCGGTGCGCGTACGCAGATCTCGCCGGCTTCTCCTTCGGCGACGGGCTGGTTGTCGTCGTCGAGCAGAGTCAAGTGCACCCAGGGGCTCGGGCGCCCGCACGAAGCAAATCGCTCCGGCTTCGATAGATCGTGGTCGGCTCTTTTCAGGTGAGTAAGCGCCATCGGGGCCTCGGACTGACCGAAGCATTGGAAGAAGATCTGCCCCCACTTCTTCACACCCTCCTCGAGGCGGGCCGGGCTCATCGGAGACGCACCGTAGAACAGTGTTTCGAGGCTCGACAGATCCGCGGTGGTTGCCCGTGGGTGGTCGAGCAGCGGATAGATCATGACTGGCACCAAAAAGGTCGCCGTGATCTTGTGCTTTTCGATTGCGTCGAAGAACAGATCCGGAGTGAACCCCTGCAAGGCCACGAATGCGCCGCCGCGTTGCAGCGTCGGGACGAAAAACGCAGCCGCCGCATGCGAAAGAGGCGTCGCGATCAGGAACCGCACTTCCTCCGGCCACTCCCACTCGGCCATTTGAACCATCGTCATGTACGCCGCGGAGCGATAGGGTTGACGCACGCCCTTGGGACGCCCCGTGGTGCCGCCGGTGTAGATGATCGTGTTGAGGTCGTTGGGCGCAATGTCGGGCGCGACCAACGGCTTCGGGTCGAAGGTTGCGGCAAGCGCGTTCAGGTCCTCGCCGACTTCGGTCGGTCCAAAGGCAAGCACATGCTTCAGCCCGGGAACCCGTTCCTTGAGCTCCGCGGCCCGTGGCGCAAACACGCTCGGGTCGTAGACCAGGGTTTCGATTTGTGCGTCTTCGAGCACAAACGCCTGGTCCTCCGCGGAACCGAGCGGGTGGAGCGGCGTGTTGCACGACCCAACCAACAGGTTGGCGCAGAGGTTGTAGAGAACCTCCGGGCGATTCGTCGACAGGACCGCCGTGCGCGAACCCTTTACGATGCCCTTTGCCTCATACGCCTGCGCAAACCGGCTCGCGTCCGCACGGACGTCGGCATACGTGATCGTCTGGTCACCGAGAAACAAAAAGGGCCGGTCGTCGTAGCGATTGAGCCCATCGATGATCAGGTGGGGCAGCAAGGGCATGTCGAAGAGGCGTTCGTTCGTCATTGCGGGGTCCTTTGTACTCGATCTTCATTTGTCGTGTCCTCGGGCGGGAAACGCCGAAGGAGAAATTCTTTGACCGTGTTTGTGAACACGTCGTTGCGGTCGCCAGCGACCATGTGGTGGGCGTCCGCGAGGTCCACGTACTCGGCGTGCGGCACCATCTCGAGGAACTCCGCCGCAGTTTCCGCCGACACCAAGTCACTCAATCGGCCGCGGATCAGCAGGGTCGGAATGTCGAGGCTGCTGAGGTCCTCCAGCCGCTCTTTGAGCCGGCGGTCGTCCTCTTGGGTGTACGGGCTCGGTCCGAAGGTCTTCAGCATCTTGGGGTCCCAGTGCCAGTAGTACCGACCGTCCTCCCTGCGCCTCAGGTTCTTCACCAACCCCGAGAGGTCTTTCGGGCGTTTCCTGTGGGGCAGGTACTGCGAGATCGAATCTGCGGCCTCGTCCAGCGAGGCGAATCCGGATGTGCCGCCCCTCATGAACCCAATGATGCGGTCCACGCCAACGGTCTCGAGTCGGGGAGTCACGTCCACCAGAATCACGCCCATTGCGACCGACTCCTCTTGCTCGGTTTCGGCGAGGAGCGATGCGATGCCCCCGAGGGATGCGCCGACCAGGATCGGTTTCTGATCGAGCTGTGTGAGGAGGTGCTGCAAGTCCTCGACGAAGTGGAAGACGTGATACTCCAACTCGCCGGCCCAGCTGCTCTCGCCGTGTCCACGATGGTCCGTGCAGATTGTGTAGAACCCGTGTGGCGCCAGCGTCTCGGCAGTGTTGCCCCAAGCGTGTCGCGTTTGCCCTCCGCCGTGAAGGAACAGCACGGGTTGGTGGCTGGGGTCGCCGTGTACATCGGCAGCGATCGAAATCCCGTTTGGCAAGTCGAAGCGGAGCGAAGGGGCAGGGGGTGCGAAGGAGCTGGTCATCATCATCTCAGGAAATGGGTTCTACACGGGGCCAGGCGCAAATAGGGTGCGCGTCAGTCAACATGTCGACGACGCGGTGCGCGATGCAGCCTGGCAGCTTCGGCGAAAACGATTGAACGCCGGACGTGAGAAAGAGCAGGATTGCAGGTGTCACCATCCCGAGCAGCATCATGCGCGCGAACACAACGCGAGACTCCGACGCGCTGTCGGCCACTGCACGAAGCCGCACTTGAATGATGCCCTGAGGGCGCGCGAGCGTTTCACCCACGACGTCCCCGGGAATGTTCTGGCGGGGTCCGAACATGATCCCCAGCAAGAACTTCGCAGTCGTCGGCCGCTTGGTCATGTTGGTCAACACGAACTTTACGAAACGCTGGCAGACGTCGAATGGGGTTTTCGCCAGTGCCAAGTCCGCCTCGAGGTCGTCGCAATACGCGGTGTGCCGGTCGTTGATCAGCTCGACCAGGAGATTCTCCTTGCTCCCGAAGAAGTGATAGAGGCTTGGCGCCGAGGTGTCCGCTTCCCCCACGATGTCGCGCACGCTGGTCGCCGCAAACCCACGCTCTGCAAACAGACGTTCCGCGGCCTCGAGAATGATCTCCCGCGTACCTGTGTTGCGCTGCTCTGGTTCGGCTCGCGACATCAGGAACCTTGGAACACCGGCTTCCGCTTTTCCATGAAAGCAGTCGGCCCCTCGATTGCATCCTTGGTCTTGAACACCGGCTGCCCGATCTCCAAAGAGCGCTGCAGAGCCTCCTTCGCCGGCACCCCGTCGTTCTCGATGAGGGATTGCTTGACCGCGCGGACCGCAACAGGCCCGTTCGCTGCCACGCGCTCCCCGATCTCGATGGCCTTGTCGAGTGCCTGCCCCTTCGGCACGACGTGCCCAATCAGTCCGTAGTGGAGCGCCTCTTCCGCCGAGAGCCGTCGACCCGCGAGCAACATCTCCGCCGCAATCGTGTACGGGATCTGCCGACGAAGCCGCACGCTCGAACCGCCCAAAGGGAACAAGCCGAGCTGCACTTCGGTCACACCAAACACCGCGCCTTCACCGGCAACGCGAATGTCCGTGCCTTGCAGGATCTCCGTTCCGCCTGCCAGCGCGTACCCTTCTATGGCGGCGATCAAGGGCTTCTGGGTGAGATAGTGGCGGAGGAGCGCCTTCCAATGGAGGTCGGGGTTTTCCTTCATGCGGTTCAGCCATTCATCATCGGCGTCCCACTTCCCGGACTTCATCGAGCCAAGGTCGCTCCCGGCACAGAATACGCCGCCCGTGCCCGTAAGGATGATCGCCCGGACATCGGGGTCGCCGTCGGCTTCATCCCATGCGTCCGCCATGCGCACCAGCATCTCGATGCTGAGCGCGTTCTTCTTCTTGGGCCGGTTGAACGTGCAAATGGCGAGGTGACCGCGCTTCTCATAGAGGAAATGGGACTCCGACATTTGGCTTCTCCACTGAGGGCTTCGAGTTGCATGGCTATAACGAACGTTACATATAGTGTCAAGCATGCCTGAGAAAGAGTTCGACTACATCGTCGTCGGTGGCGGATCCGCCGGTTGTCTGTTGGCCAATCGACTATCGAGCGATCCCAATCATCGGGTTCTCCTCTTGGAGGTGGGCGGAAACGACAAGAATCCGCTCATCAAGATGCCCATCGGCTTCACTCAGCTGATGTACGACGAGAAGGTTACCAACCTCTACAAGACCGAGCCGGAGTCCGAGCTCAACGGCCGCGAGGTGAGCGTCGTGCGAGGGCGAGTCATCGGAGGTTGCAGCTCGATCAACGGAATGATCTACACCCGCGGCCAACGCGAAGACTACGACGATTGGGCTGCGCTTCCGGGCTGCGAAGGCTGGTCCTACGACGAGCTTCTTCCCTACTTCAAACGACCAGAGCACTTCGAAGTCGAATCGGACAACCCCTACCACGGCAACGATGGCGAGATGAACGTCACCCACGTCGCGATGAAGTACCCGATCAGCGAGGCGTACATGAACGCCGCCGAAAGCATTGGCATTCGGCGCCTCGATGACATCAACGGCGAAACGCAACGCGGCATCGGGTACATGCAGGTCACCATGAAGGACGGCCGCCGCTGGAGCTCGGCCGATGCGTTTCTAAGTCTGGACGTACGCGCGCGGACGAACCTCACGATCATCTTGAAGGCGGCGGCGAGGCGCGTGCTCCTCGACGGCCAGCGAGCCGTCGGCGTCGAATACGAAGATGCCAAAGGGCGAATGCATCAGGTCCACGCGCAGCGCGAAGTCGTGCTCTCGGCGGGTGCGTACAACTCGCCGCCACTGCTCGAAATGTCCGGAATCGGGCGACGGGATGTGCTCGAGGCGCTCGGCGTCGAGGTGCTTCACGAGCGTCAGGGCGTGGGCGAAAACCTTCAGGATCATCTTCAGGTGTGGGTCCAACACGGCGTGAAAACCAAGGCAACGCTATCGGAAGACGGGAAGTTTCCGCGCGTCGTATTGAACGTGTTCCGTTACCTCTTCGCGAAGACCGGTCCGCTGGCGTTCCCGGCGGCGAATGTCGGTGCGTTCATCAGCTCGAAGACCGGAGGGCGACCGATCTTTCAGCTTCACTTCACCCCCGGTTCGGGAGGGATGAACGAGAATGGAAAAATGGTGGCTACGAAGGAGTCCGGCGTGAACTCCACCGTGTGCGTCATTCGCCCAACGTCGCGGGGCAGGGTACATGCGCAGAGCGTCAATCCCAAAGACGCGCCCAAGATCGTGCACAACTACCTGTCGACCGAGCGCGACCGCGAGCTCAGCATCGAAGGCTTCAAGCTCCAGCGGAGCATCTACGCTGCCGCACCGTTCCGCGAGCAAGCCACCGAAGAGCTCGTCCCGGGCCCCTCCGTCCAGACCGACGAGGAGATCCTGGAGTTCTGGAGGAGCGATTCGATGAGCACCTACCATCCAATCGGGTCGGCCAGGATGGGACCCGCGGAAGATCCTGAGGCGGTCGTCGACAATGAGCTCCGCGTTCACGGCCTCGAAGGCCTGCGAGTCGTGGACGCGTCGATTTTCCCGCTGATTCCATCCGGCAACACCCATGCGCCAGTGGTAGCGGTTGCTGATAGGGCTGCAGATTTGATTCTCGGCCGCCCCGTGCTTCAACCGGGAGCATAGATGTCCATCACGGAGCCACTCGACGATCTCGGGACGTGTCTGGTTACCGGCGCCGCTGGTTTTCTCGGAAGCCATTTGGTTCGACGCCTCCTCGATGAGGGCTACCCGGTCCGGGCCGTCATCCGGAACACACCGCTCGACCTCGAACACCCCAAGCTCGAGATCGTCAAAGGTGACATCGAAGACGCGCCGCGAATGCTAGAGCTGTGCGAAGGCATCGATACGGTCTTCCACACAGCCGCGCACCTTGCTCTTCTCGGGGGAAGCGCCGCTTCCGCCGCGTATCGCCAGGCTGCGTACGACGCCAACGTTGGCGGCGTCGAGAACCTCGTTGCCGCGTGTTACGCGCAGGGCGTGAGCCGCTTCGTGCACACCAGCTCGATCGACGTTTGCTTCAACTCCGAAGAAAACCTCGAGATGAACGGCAACACCCCATACGCCACCAACATGAGCTGCCTCTATACCGAGACCAAGATCGAAGGGGAGAAGCTCGTCCTCGCAGCGAACGGCGAACGGGGCTTACTGACGACCTCTCTGAGACCGGATGGTATCTACGGGCCCGGCAACAACCTCATGTTGGACGAGATGTTCAAGCAGGTCACCAAGGGACGGCTCGTCGCGACGATCGGCTTTCCGGGAGCACTCCACGACCACATTTACGTCGACAATCTCGTGCATGCCGAGATCCTCGTTGCCAAGCACTTGGTCCCCGGAAGCCCGGTCTGCGGCAAGGCCTACTTCGTCACCGACAATCACCCCATGCACTTGTTCGAGTTCATGCGTCCTTTAATAGAGGGCCTGGGCTACAAAATGCCGAGACTCAACATCCCGTACCGCCCGGTGATCGCGTTTCTCCGGTTGTGGCAGTTCCTTCACTTCCGAATCGGTCTCCCGGCGCCCCTCTTCGGCCCACATGAGGTTCGAAAGCTCGCTATTTCCCACTGCGCGAGCAGCACGGAAGCCGAGCGTGACTTTGGGTACCAGCCGGTCGTGCGCCCCGATGATGCGATGGAACACTGTCTGGCCCACTATAAAGAGCGATTGGTCAGCATTAGGTCATTGAATCCGCCTCAATAAGCGTTGACCGTGCCTGATGATACCGTTATCTGCGACCGGGCAAGTTGCACCCGTTCATTGCTTGAAGGAGAGGACCCATGCGTCGCCTGTTCGCACTAACTTATCTGCTACCCGTCGTGCTGCTCGCCGCGTGCGGGAGCTCGACCTCTACAAACACGAAGTGCGACGCAGACAGCACCTTTGGCCTCGTTCAATCGGTGTTTGACGCTCGTGGATGCACCAACGCCACGTGTCACGGGCAACGTGCAGAGACGGCTGGCGGCGGGCTCGATCTTCGACCGGAGAACGCGTACGCAAGCCTGATCAACATCCGCGGAACCTCGGCCGATCTGTCACTCGTTTTCCCAGGCGAGCAAGATCTGAGCCTCCTCTACCTCAAGGTCGCTGCGAAAACGCTCGGGACAGAGTTGGCTGCCGCGGGAGTATCGGGAAGCCCGATGCCTTCGAGCCCAGACATGCTGAGTGAGGGTGAGTTAGAGCTACTGCGGCAATGGATCCGCGGCGGCGCCCCGGAGACGGGCATCGTCAAGGATGCGGCGGCGGGGTTCGGGTGTGATTCGTCAGACGCCACCGCTTCGCCCAACAAGATCCCGCCGCTGCCGGCGCCCGATCTCGATAAGGGGATTCAGTTCTACTCCGGGGCTTGGTCCTTGCCCTCAGAGTCGGAAGACGAAATCTGCTTCGTCACGCACTATGACTTTGCAGACCGTATTCCCGAGGGCGCGACGCTGCCATGCCCCGAAGAGTACGGCGGCGCTGACCGAGACTGCTTCGCCTACAACGCTGTCTTGCTTGCGCAGGATCCACAGTCGCACCACGCGATCATAGAATCCTACATTCCTCCCGCCGACAAGCCAGAGCAATGGGACCCTAAGAACGAGGCGAGAAAGAACTGGCAGTGCCTGGGAGGCCAAAAGAACGGAAGCACATGTGACCCCGTCCGGGAGGGCGAGTGCGGCGAACGTAGCGTGTGCGCGACCGCGCCGGTCACCGCAATCGGCTGCATCGCCTATCCCAACGGGCCCACGGAGATGGCGGGAGCCGACGGGTTTTTCGGTAACGCTTCAGCACGGCGGAACATCGTTTTCGCTCAAGAGGCAACGTCCTCAGAGAACTTGATCCCCGGCGTGTACGGCGTGGTGCCAGTGTCCGGTTTTGTCATTTGGAACAGCCACGCGTTCAATCTCACCGTGGAAGAGACCACGGTGGAGCAGTACTTGAACTTCACGTACATCGACGCCTCAGAGCGCCGCTACCAGCGCCGGGATCTTCTCCGCTTCGACAACATCTTCGCGATGGGAGAAATTGCACCGTTCGAGAGCACCGAAGTTTGCGCTACGTTTGCTGTCGAAGTCGGCACTCGCATCGTGCTGTTGTCTTCGCACACTCATCAGCATGGGCGTGACTTCCGGATTTGGTATCCTCCGAACGAGCGATGCGCGGGCGTTTCGGGCTGCACGCCACCGACCGATCGGGACCCGGACTACCAGAGCTTCGTGTATGAGGACCCGCTGTATCAGCGCTTCGCGGCCGACGAGCTGATCGCGCTCGATGACCCAGACCCCGAAGGTCGGACATTCCGATACTGCGCCGTGTTCGACAACGGCGCCGAAGATCCCATGACTGTCCGACGCAACTCAAAGCGGCCCGACGCACGGACGTGTGGCTTTGCCGAGCTCGCCGGAGGATTCATTTCCACGTGCGGCTGCGAGCCCGAGTTTCGAGCCTGTCTCGGGGGACCCAACCAAGGTGCGATCTGCGGTGAGGACGACGCCTTTTGCGGCGAGGGCGGCATCTGTGATGCTTGCCCGCTGGCCGGTGGCGTCACCACCGAGGACGAAATGTTCGCTATCCTCGGCGCGTACTACCTCATCGACTAGATTCTCCAATACTTCCAACCCCTTACTGCTAACTCCTCAAAAGGGGACGCTGCGAAGCAGGCAGCCGACGGTGCGCAGGATCAACAGGGCTACAGCGATCCTTAAACCCTGCAAAAACCGGGGTGCCGCTCTTTTTGAAAGTTGTTGATTGAAAGAGCTTGACCGATTTGGGGAAGGCCGCTAAAGAAGGCGTCCGTTTGCGGCAGAAGGCGGGGACGGGAACCCACAAAACGAAGTAGTTTTCAGGGCTTAGGCCCAAACCAGCTTCGAAAACGGTTCGCGAAAACGGCTTCTGACGCTCTTTGACAGTTTGCGAGAATACACGGGGCACTAGCTCAGGTGGTTAGAGCGCACCCCTGATAAGGGTGAGGTCGCTAGTTCGAGTCTAGCGTGCCCCACTAATAAGGACGGGGCTGTAGCTCAGCTGGGAGAGCACCGGCTTTGCAAGCCGGGGGTCAGGGGTTCGAGCCCCCTCAGCTCCACAAAATGGGGAGGGCAGAGACCCTTGCCAACAGCACTTTGAAGATCCAGTCTTGATTCCTTCGGTCGGCAGCGCACCAAGCGCTTTCGACCCGAGTAATCAAGTTTCAACGCTCGATTTCTCGCACTCTTTGACAACTGAATATCTGTAGAAATTTTCTCTTTCTAGCCGTAACTGTGACCAGGCTCTTCTTTCGAACCCTGGTCTCGAGTTGCGAAGGTGTCCTGCCATAAAGACTTTCCGTCATGGCAGGCGCCACGGTGCGGAACTGGGTATCGCAACTCAGGGAAGCACCAACCTTAGCGCTAAGACTTCGGTCGAAGCGCCGAGACGAAATGCGTCTTAGGAAAAGGTCAAGCTATGAAGGGCACACGGTGGATGCCTTGGCATCGAGAGGCGATGAAGGACGTGGGCAGCTGCGAAAAGCTTCGGGGAGTGGCTAACACACTTTGATCCGAAGATATCCGAATCGGGCAACCGTCTGGGGTCATACCCAGAAGTCCAACACTGAATTCATAGGTGTTGGATAGC
>QMMB01000063.1 GCA_003647035.1 Deltaproteobacteria bacterium
CAGCCCTTTTAGGCCAAACTATTCGATTGGGAGCGGTTCGAGGCCAATCAGATCGACCTCGTGACCGAGCGAGCGGGACCGGGCCGCGTCATAGATCGCGCGCGCCACCGAGACGTCTTGGATGGCCAGACCCGTGGAGTCGAATACCGTGGTCACGGCGCCGTCTGGCCTGGGCAGCACGCCCGCCACGACTTCGCCCAGGGTGCCCGCGATGTCGTCCAACGTGAGCTCACCCTCCGCCCAGGGAACGTTGATCTCCCCACCTGCCGTCGCCTGATGGAGGTCGTCGATGTACACCGCTGCTCCCTTGAGCGTCTCGGTGCTCAGCTCGCGTTTGCCTCGGGCGTCCGCGCCGATCGCATTGATGTGCGCGCCGGGCCGGACCCATTGCGCTTGCAAGAACGGAGTGCGCGATGGAGTCGCCGTGCACACGATGTCTGCGCCTGCCGCCTCTTCCAAAGTTACGATGCGCGCCCCCACCCGGTCGGCGAAACGCTGGGCCGCACTTGCGTTGCGATCGTGCGCGAGGCTTTCGAACCCGTCGAACACGACCCGGTGAGTGCCGTGGAGTGTGTACGCCTGCGCCCCGCAACCGATGAAGCCGACCGTTTTCGGAGCGCCGTTGGCAAGATGCTTCGAGGCGACCGCGCCTGCCGCCCCGGTGCGTAGTGCGGTGAGGAGCGTGCCGTCCATGACTGCGAGGGGGAAGGCGTTCGCGGGATCGCTGAGGACGTAGACCGCCATCACCGTCGGCAGCCCATAGCGTTTGCGATTCTGAACGTGTACGTTCACCC
Source organism: Deltaproteobacteria bacterium (assembly GCA_003647035.1). Taxonomy (GTDB): domain Bacteria; phylum Myxococcota_A; class Polyangia; order Polyangiales; family Houyiibacteriaceae; genus SG8-38. Next base: position 795 of record QMMB01000063.1, read on the forward strand.
ACTTGATGCCCGCGGAGTTCCCAAGCCGTGCCGGCATCGCGCGAAAGTCGCCGTCGTGGTCCTCGACCTGCAGGTATATCTTCGGCGGCATAATTCCTTCGCCACGACCGAATCCCGCGAATGCGCGCTCCACGGCGGTCACCGCCAACTCCATGGTCGCGACCTGTTCGACGTCCGCCCGTGTCAAAATCAGCGTTTTCATGGCCTGACCCTCTCCGGAAATCCTTGTTCGATGTGGCGCTTTCTGTATAGTCCGCCGAGCCCATGCCCAGCCAAGAACTCACTGTCATCGGCGGTCATCCTACCGGACCAGCCGCGACGACCCGAAAAGACAACTGGTGGGTCTCCCCCCTGACGACTCTCGTCGTGCTCACCGGTTTTTCCATCTACGTCACCTGGGCCGCGTTCCAGGGCGATAACTACTACGCGAACCCCTACCTCAGCCCACTCTATTCACCGGTGCTCTACAGCGATCCTTCCGTGGCAGGCGCGGCCCCGATCGCGCACGCCTGGCTGGGTGCATGGCCCAGCTGGTGGCCGAGTTTCCTGCCCGCGTCTCCTGCGCTCCTGATACTCGTGTTCCCCGGCGCCTTCCGGTTCACCTGTTACTACTACCGCAAGGCGTATTACCGGGCCTTCACCGGGTCGCCTCCCGCATGCGCTGTGAACCCGGTCGCACGCGGTAACTATCGCGGCGAAACCGCGTGGCTCATCTTCCAGAACCTCCATCGCTACGCGCTTTACTTCGCCGTCGGGTATATCTTCATCCTCTACTACGACGCGTTCATTGCACTCTTCCGAAACGGAGAGTTTGGCATCGGTGTCGGCACCGTCGTGCTCTTCCTCAACGCCACGTTTCTTGCGGGCTACACGTTCGGTTGTCACGCGTTTCGACACCTGATCGGGGGCGGCATGGACTGCATGTCGTGCGGCGAGCAAACCGTTCGCTACGGTGCATGGAAGAGAGTGAGCTGGCTCAACGCTCGGCATCCCAATTTTGCTTGGACGAGCCTCGTCTGGGTTGGGTTCACCGATGTGTACGTGCGATTGGTCTCGATGGGCGTGATCACCGACTTCAATACTTGGACGAACTAACGATCGATGAACGTCAGCGAGATTCAAACCTTCGAACACGACGTGCTCGTCATTGGCGCAGGCGGAGCTGGTCTGCGAGCCGCCATCGAGTGCAGCGCGCGCGGGCTCAACACGGGCGTCATTTCCAAGAGCCTTCTCGGTAAGGCCCACACGGTCATGGCCGAAGGGGGCATGGCTGCCTCGCTCGGAAATGTCGACCGTCGCGACAACTGGAAGATCCACTTCCGCGACACGATGCGCGGCGGGAAGTTCTTGAACCAGTGGCGCATGGCGGAGCTCCATGCGAAACAGGCACCCGAGCGCGTGCGTGAGCTCGAAGAGTGGGGCGCGGTGTTCGATCGCACCCCCGAGGGCCTGATCAGCCAGCGCAACTTCGGCGGCCACCGGTACCCGCGGCTGGCCCACGTCGGCGACCGAACCGGGCTCGAGCTCATCCGCACGCTCCAGGATCACGGAGTCCATCAGGGCATTCACTTTCACATGGAATGCACGGCGCTCCGGCTGCTCGTCGACGGAGGACGCATTGCAGGAGTGGCCGGCTATTGGCGTGATACGGGCAGATTTGTCCTGTTTCGAACCTCGGCCGTGATCATGGCGACCGGCGGCGGAGGGAAAGCCTGGAACGTCACGAGCAACTCCTGGGAGTACACCGGGGACGGCGCGGCGCTTGCGTACGAGGCCGGCGCAGAGCTCATGGATCTCGAGTTCACGCAATTCCACCCGACCGGCATGGTGTGGCCGCCCTCGGTGCGCGGGACGTTGGTCACCGAAGGGGTTCGAGGCGACGGCGGAATCTTGCTCAACAGCAAGGGCGAGCGCTTCATGTTCGACTACATCCCGAAGCGCTTTGCTTCGGAGACCGCGGACACGGTTATCGAGGCTGACAAGTGGCCGGACGATCCGAGCGCGCGACGTCCCCCGGAGCTCCTCACGCGTGATGTCGTCGCGCGATCGATCCGCGCCGAGGTGCAGGCAGGGCGAGGCTCACCGCACGGCGGCGTGTTCCTCGACATCGCGTCGCGCCGCCCGGCGGATTCGATCAAGCGAAAGCTGCCTTCGATGTATCATCAGTTCAAGGAGCTGGCGGAGGTCGACATCACGACGACGCCGATGGAAGTCGGGCCCACCCTTCACTACTTCATGGGCGGGATTCGCGTCGACGCGGATACACAACAGACGAACGTCCCCGGGCTCTTCGCGTGTGGGGAGTGCGCGGCAGGCCTCCACGGCGCAAACCGTCTTGGCGGCAACTCGCTGTCCGACCTCATTGTTTTTGGGCGCCTCGCTGGCGTCGGCGTGGAGGAATACCTGTCCGCCATGAGCGCCAATCCCCGGGCCGACGACACGCAGGTCACCGCTGCTTTTCGAGAGGCGACCGACATTTTGAACCGGGAAACAGGCGAGAATCCGTACCTGCTGCACGAGGCTCTCCAAGAGGTGATGAGCACCAACGTCGGCATCGTCAGGACCGGTGAGGAGCTCCAAACCGCGGTCGAACAGCTCGAGGAGCTCGAGGTTCGCGCGCAGAATCTCAAGGCGCCGGGGACCAGCCAGTACAACCCTGGGTGGCACGAGGCTCTGTCGGTGAAGTCACTGTTGATCGTCGGTGAGGCAGTGGCGCGCGCCGCATACCTCCGTGAAGAGAGCAGGGGCGCGCACACGCGGCTCGACTTCGAAGGTGAGCGCGACGAGTGTGGACGCTTCAACATCGTCACCAAGAAGGGGCCCGGAGGGGAGATGCAAGTCGAGAAGGTCCAACGCCCCGATCCACCCAAGGAGCTCGCTGCGATCGCGAACGCGACACTCGAAGAGCTCGAGGGAGGCCAAGTACAATGAGCACTCGCACCTTCAAGATTTGGCGTGGCGACTTGCACGGTGGCGAGTTCCATCAATACGACGCGGAGGTCGATGAGGGCATGGTCGTCCTCGACGTGTTGCATCGTATTCAGGCGCTTCAGGCCAACGATCTAGCGATCCGATGGAACTGCAAGGCTGGCAAGTGCGGGTCGTGCAGTATGGAGCTCAACGGGCGACCGGCCCTGGCTTGCATGACTCGGATGAACACGTTTGCGCCGGACGAGGTCATCACGGTGCAGCCTCTGAAGGCGTTTCCCGTCATCAAAGATCTGACCTGCGACGTCTCTTGGAACTACGAGCAAAACAAGCGCATCGCCCCATTCAAGCCCAAGCCCCGCGGCCGGGACGGCGAGCACCGGATGTACCAGCAGGACGCGGACCGGGTGCAGGAGTTCCGCAAGTGCATCGAATGCTTCCTTTGCCAAGACGTTTGTCACGTGGTGCGCGACCGCGACCGCAAGGACGCCTTTGTGGGCCCGCGCTTCATGATTCGCCTCGCCAGCTTGGAGATGCACCCACTCGACGACGACGACCGCATTCCGGAAATCAAGAAGGACTACGGCTCGGGGATGTGCAACATCACACGGTGCTGCACCGATATCTGCCCAGAGCACATCACTATCACCGACAACGGGATTATTCCTCTCAAGGAGAGAGTCGTCGATCGTTACTACGATCCGCTTGCACGCTTGGCTCGGCTCTTCGCAGGGCGTAAGGTGCGAACGAAGACTCATACGGAGGAACAGTCACGATGACAGAACGCTTCGTACTCAAACGCATTTCTACCGATGCGATCGAGCGCTCCGTCGAAAGGGCCGAACACTACCGCCTGCTCAACGACCCAGAGCAAGCCGAGAGCATCTGTCTCGACATCCTCGCAGTTGACCCAACAAACGGGCCGGCACGAATCACACTGATCCTCTCGCTCACCGATCAGTTCCAGCAAGGTGGGGGCTCCCACGGCGTCCGTCGTGCCAAAGAGCATCTCGCCAGGCTTCCCGGGGAGTACGAGCGCGCGTACTACACCGGGCTCGTGGCGGAGCGCCAAGGCCGCGCTCATCTGCTGCACGGCGGGATGGAGCGCGCGTTCGCGTACGAAGGCCTTCACGAGGCGATGCAGCACTACGAGCAGGCGGACGCACTCAAACCCGTCGGGGTGGACGACGCAATCTTGAGGTGGAACGCATGCGTGCGGACCATCGAACGGGAAAGCCTGCAGCCGCGCCACGACGAACCAGAGCTTCCGCTCGAGTAGAGAGTAGCGAACACAACCGGGAGAATCATGATGTCACCATCCGCTCTTGCACTGCTCGCCTACGTCGCGTGGGTGTTGTTGTTCGCGATCGCGATTGTCACGTTCCGAACCGGGTACGTGCTCACGAAGAAGCGCGCCGCAAACTCGTTCGCGCCTTTCGGTTCGGACGTTTCCGCGTTCTCAGGAAGGCTCTGCCGCGCGCACGCGAACTGCTACGAGAACCTTCCGATTTTTGCGGCGATCATTCTCGTCGCGCTCGTGACCGATAATGCTGGGGTTACCGATTCGCTGGCGCGTTGGGTGGTGCTCGCCCGTGTGGCGCAGTCTACGGTGCACCTGATTTCGACGAGCCAAATGGCGGTGACCCTACGGGCCACGATCTTCACCGTGCAGCTTGGTATCGAGGCGTATTGGGTGATTCAGCTTGGACTCTTGGGCTGCAGCTGCAACTGACGAGCGTCTTTAGTGAAAGTCGTGAGAGCGGTGAGTTTGGTTGGCGAGGGCCACGTCCGGCGCCCAGAGTGACTTGGCCATCAGGTGGATGACGCCGTCTGCTTTTTGAATCTTACCCGTCACGCCGAGTAAGGCTGCCGTCTTGGCGAGTGCGGCATGTCGGTCGAACACTTGCTTCCACACGACGACATTGACGAAGCCCGTTTCATCTTCGAGCGTGAAGAACGTGACGCCCGATGCAGTGCCCGGGCGCTGACGGCAGATCACCACGCCGACGTAGTCGAGCTCGTCTCCATGCGTGCAGTCGTGAATGCGCGTCGCTTCGTGGATGCCTCGTGAACGCAATGTATGACGAAGTCCTCGCATGGGATGGCCACGCGTGCTGTGCTGACTCGAGCGATAGTCCCACATCACCTGGTCGTCACTTGCCAACGATGCGAATGAGATTTGACTCGATGCGGGTTCGAGCGGCAACGAGTCTTGTACGAATCGCGACAGACTGCGCACTTGCCAGATCGCATCACGGCGGTTGAGATCGAAGCACTCAAACGCGCCGGCTTCGGCCAATGCATGAAGGCCCTTGTTGTGGAGTCGAGTTTGGCGAACGAAGGTCGCGAGATTTGGGTACGGTGAGTCGCCCGATTCGAGACGTTCCCGCTCGATGACACCGAGCCCCTTCACGTAACGCAGCCCCATCCGCACGGTAACAGTGTCAGTGTCAGTGCCAGTGCCAGTGTCAGCGCCAGCGATGACTTCCAAGGTGCAGTTCCATTGGCTTTTGTTGATGTCTATGGGGAGGACTTCGACGCCGTGGCGCTTAGCGTCTTCTACCAGTGTGGCTGGGGTGTAAAATCCCATCGGCTGGGCGTTCAGAATCGCGCAGAGGAACGCGTCGTGATGGTGACATCGGAGCCATGCGGTGACGTATGCCAGTAACGCAAAGGAGGCCGCATGGCTCTCCGGGAAACCATACTCACCAAAACCCCTGATTTGCGAGAACACGCGTTCGGCAAACTCCTCGGGAATGCCTTCGGCAAGCATACGCGGGATCATGCGCGTTCGATGCTTTTCAATTCGCCCGGACTTACGCCAGGCCCCCATGTCGCGACGAAGTTGATCCGCTTCGCCCGGCGTGTACCCAGCCGCCTCGACAGCAAGCTTCATGACCTGCTCTTGAAAGATCGGAACGCCCAGCGTCTTGCTCAAGATTCGTTCGAGCTTGGGATGTGGATAGTCGACCTCCTCTTCGCCTTTGCGTCGTCGCAGATACGGGTGCACCATATCGCCTTGAATGGGACCCGGGCGTACGATCGCCACTTCGATCACCAAGTCGTAGAACGTGCGCGGGCGAAGCCGCGGTAGCATGGCCATTTGCGCGCGGCTTTCGATTTGAAATACGCCGACCGTATCGCCTCGTGACACCATGTCGTACGTAGCCTTGTCTTCTGCGGGAACGGTTGCAATTTCGAGGGACTGCCCCTTGTGCTCACGTAACAGATCAAACGCATGGTGAATGCAGGTGAGCGCTCCGAGACCCAAGAGGTCGACCTTGAACAACGCGAGGTTGTCGACGTCGTACTTGTCCCACTGGATGACGGTGCGCGCCTCCATCGTGGCCGGCTCGATGGGAACGATCTCGTCTACAGGGCGATGGCCAAGCAGGAAGCCGCCCGGGTGAATCGATAAATGTCGAGGAAAATCCAGTATTTGAGAGGCTAAAGAGCCGAGGTGATGGGTTGTCGGCGCGTCCTGATCGAGCCCCGCCTCTTGGAGGAGCTCGGGGTTGAGGGCGTCGTCCCGATGCCTGAGAAGTCGCGTGACGGTCTCGAGATCCGTTCGAGACAAGCCGAGCACCTTACCCACGTCACGCACCGCAGAGCGGATGCGATACCGAATGACGTTTGCGACCATCGCGGCATGCCGTCGACCGTACTTTTCGTACACGTGCTGAATGACTTCTTCGCGACGATCGTGCTCGATGTCGAGATCGATGTCAGGCGGTTCGGCGCGCTCGACGCTCAAGAAGCGCTCGAATAGAAGATCCATGCGCACGGGATCGATAGCCGTGATGCCCAAGCAGAAGCACACTGCGCTGTTGGCAGCGCTACCACGGCCTTGGCACAAGATGCTCTGCTCTGTGCAGTACTGAACAATCTCGTGCATCGTTAGGAAGTAGCCTCCGTAATCGAGTCTGTGAATGATTTGAAGCTCGCGTTCGAGCTGTGTGCGAACGTCAGCAGGCACCTTTCCTTGGTAACGTGCGCGCGCGCCTCTAAACGCGAGCTCGCGCAACCACCCTTGTTCGCTTCGGCCGGAAGGAAGATGCTCTTCCGGATATCGATAACGAAGGTCATCGAGGCTAAACGCACACTGCTCCGCGATGTCGAGTGTGCGACGCAGACACGCAGGGTCATCTGCGAAGAGGCGACCGAGCTCAACGGCGGGTTTGAGGTCGTGCTCTGCGTTTTCACGGATGGCACGGCCTGCGTCCGAGAGGACTTTTCCCGCGCGAATACAGGCTAAAATATCCTGGAGCGGGCGTCGGAGCTTCTCGTGATAGAGGACTTCGTTGGCGCCCACCGTCTGCACGCCGAGTTCTTGCGCCACAGAGCGCAAGCGCGTCTCTCGCGGCCGTTCGCGGTCGGTGAGATGACGCGTGCACAGAGCAAACAGAGATGAAGGACCATGCGTCGCATGCAACACGCGCAATGTTGCGGGTGTCGTACAGAGAAAGAACAGCTCCTGGGCCTGTTCGAGGTCTGCAGCAGTGATGAGGGAAACGCCTTTTTCGCACCGAGCATGCCCGCGTGAAAGCGCTCTGCACAAATCAGCATAACCTCGCCGAGTCTTGGCGAGCGCTATGACGTGGTGTGCATTGCCTTCGACGTCGACCGTGAGTTGTGCGCCGGTCACGATACGGATTCCCAGCTCCTTGGCTCGCATGTGTGCGCGCACTAAACCGTAGACTCCATCGCGGTCTGTAATGGCAACGGCCGGAAGACCGAGTGCGTGTGCGCGTTCGACCAGCTCTTCAGGAAAGGAGGCGCCTTCCAAAAAGCTGTGATTGCTTTTGACCCACAACGGAACGTAAGCGCTCATTCAATCGAGCACCCCGTGCAAGAACCACCGCTTCCGGGGGCGATCGTAGAAGAGCCAGAGCAGGTCCCCGTGATCGGTTTCGGCGTAGTAGTAGTCGCGTTCGACGAGCCGTTTCCACCAACCACCACTCACGCGATACGGCCCGTACATGTGCTCGATCGCGTGGTTTTTCGCGAGCGACGGCCCCGCCTCGGGCTCCTTTGGCTTGCGAGGAGGAAGAGGCCTTGGACGACTATAAACACGTCGAATCATTGAAGAAACAGGAGCGGCCAACGCTCGTTCACCAAGCCGCGCATGGTGAATGGGCTCAAAGCGGAAGGAGGCCTCAGGCAAATGGGCCTCGAGCACGCGTGCTTTGGTCACCGAGTGCTCGCCGTATGCAGCGCGGATTCGGTCGAGCGCGCGATGGGCAGCACTCATGTCGCGAGGCGGTTGATGGCCGGGGAGCGCGACCTGTTCTGCATGCGCGCGCACCGTATTGGCAAGAAGCTCTACTTCCTCGACCGCACCTTGCAAGCTCACTTCATTGAGACGAAGACGGATGAGCTCGAGCAGCAACATCAAATCCAAGCTCGGTGAAGCGGGCTCGATGTGTTCTTGATGAAGAGGGGCGCGCTCCAGATGAAGGGAGAGCCGCAGAGACTGAATTGCCTCGCCGCGAGCACGCACCTGATGCAGCAATGAATGCAGAGCACCCTTGACTGCGAAGAGCAAGCGATTCTGATCTTCATCGGGCGGGTCGACTTGGAATGAGATGCGTGATGGTTCGTCGAACGCATGTGGCTGAATTGGGAGCTGCATGTCTTCGGCAAACGAATCGTGGAGCGCACTTGCCTTGGCGCCAAAACGGCTATGAAGTTCGCCTGGAGGCAAGAGGAGAAAGTCGCCCAATGTTTCGATGCCCAAAGCCCCTAAGTTCTCGTAAAGCTCACCGGGCAAATCGAATTTGCTAAGCGGCGTCTTGTTCGAGTGCTCACGCTCTTCGCCGGGATTCTGCAAAATGGTGACCCCGCCGTGGGTCATCGCGACCGCGAGCGCTCGGTGACGATGAAAGCCGACCGTCACCGAATTTCGCCAGTGTCGAGCCCGCAAATACCGATGAATGGACGTCGCCCAGTTGCGATAACCGCCATAGAGGCGTCGGAGGCCTTCGGGGTCGATGTGGAACGCACCGGCATGATCGATCGCTTCGACCCGAGGTGAGAACGTTTGAAGCGAGCTGATCAGCTCGCGGCTGACGTCCGAGGCTTTTTCGGGCGACACGACAGCAGTGTGCAGGTTCGGGAGGAGATCACGCGCGACCGTTTGACGCATGCCGATACGGAGGCGGCTCTTTTTTGTGATCGCATGGAGATGCGTGATGCGGCCATTGGGGCCTTCATCGTCGACGACGGCGATTGGTGCACCAGCCCATTGCGGCTTTTCGCGCAACAAAATTTGCAATGGAAGCATTGGTAACAGAACGCAACTCACCCGCTTCATGACGCGCCTCGCAAACCCGACGGAGCGATGGGGTTCATCGATGAAATCTCGGTTGCGAAGCCGACTTTGTCTTTGAGAACATGGGTGTGGATTTCGAAGCGATCAGCATGAAGAGGGCCGCGTCGTGGCTCGATACGCAAGCCTACCAATGGGCCGGAAGAAGGATCTTCGTACGCGCTCGAAGTGAGCAAGAGAATGCGTCCGTCGTATTGACGCAACAGACCTTGAAGACGGCCTTGCCAGTTCACCGCTGAACCAGGCGGCAGCGCATCGGTGAGATCAATGACCGTCAACCCGAACGCACCAGACCGAGCAAGCCATTCAGTCGCGCGAACCAGCGCGAACGCACCCGGCCGACGCGGCCCGTGAATGGGGATGAACGAATCGAGATCAACTCCCGCCGCCTCGAGGTCGGGAGGAAACAGCGCGCCGTCCTTGAGCTGCACCCAAGCGACGAGCTCACCACAGGCCTGCGCCCCGATTACACACGACACCGCCGCCGTCGTTCGTGCACAGGCATGCTTCCCCGAAACCTCGACCAAGCGCCGTCGAGGCAACAACTCCGACAACGGCAAAGCCTTCGCTTCAACTCGTCGCGCCTCGATATCAACAACAGTCCCAGCAGACATGGGACCATCCAATATACTGAACAAACAACCAGTTACAAGGGGGACAGGCTCCCCCCAGCTAACTCTCTGAAACTAAAGAGAAACTCCTACAAAGATCGCAGCGAAGCTAAC
>QMMB01000064.1 GCA_003647035.1 Deltaproteobacteria bacterium
CACTGGAACCTAAACCCAGCGCGTCTGCCAATTCCGCCATCCTCGCTTGCGTTGTGATTTCCGACCGTTGGCACGTCGGCAACATGGTTCAAATCGGCACGCGTCTGTTCGCGATTCGAGTGCACGTACTTTCATGCAACGACAGGTTCTACAATGATGGCGATGGGCTTGCCGACGGCGTGGGTCCTTCCTGTATCATCGCAGACTGAGGCTCCGCCGACGCCAGAGACAGACCGCCGCCAGCAGCACCAGCCACAGAGCCGTCGCAGCGGAGAAGGGTCGATCTTGCTCGACTGCACAGCCGCCGGAACGGCTTTCCGCGTCGTTGCGTTTGATGCAAACAGGTGTGCCGGTCTCATCGAGCACCGAGTCGCAGACGCTGATGATGCCATTGCGGACGCCCCCGACCATCACGCCACCGGGAAGGAAATCGACCGAGAGCATGGGGTTGTCCAGGCGCTTTCCGCTGGCGACGAAGATCTCTGACTCGACCTCGCCCGTCTCGAAGTCGATGGCCGTGAGATAGTACGCGTGAACGTCTTCGGCCTGACCTCGCCTGTGTGAGTACAGCCAAATGTGTCCATCGCCTGTGGAGAGACGAGGCGGGACCTGGGACGAAATCGTGTAGTTCTCCCATACGATGTCGCAGCCACTGTAGTCTTCCCGAACGTCGACTCGCGTGAGCCCCGGGGGGAAATCGCCGACTTCATAGAAGTTCCCGCCGTAGTTGTTCTCCGCGACGATCGAGCGTCCGTACGCCATGACGGTGTTCTGAATTGCAGCGGTTCCGTCCTTGAACATGTTCATTCGGCAGACCAGTCGATCTTCGACGTCCATGGGCTCGGCGCTGGTGTTCATGACGACGAGCTCGGTCGTCCCGTCCGGATGATTGATCGAGAACGTTACGAGATGACCGTTGTCGTGCAATGTCGGGGTGCTGAGGTCCGGATTCTCGAGGTCACCGTACTCCCAGCGCCACTGCTGGGTGGGGACGCCATCGGCGTCGAGGACAAACATGTACATCGCCTTGCTCGTGAGCACGTAGGCGCCCTCCGGGCCGACTGTGAACGCAGCACCGATCACCTCGTAGCCGTCGTCGTAGAGCCAGATGGCCTTCGCTTCTCCGGTTTCCGCGTCGAGATGGCCGACGTGCGCGAATCCGGAGATGAACCAGTAGTCGCCGTTGAAATCCGGAATCACATCGCTCGCGGACATGCCCTCGGGAAGCGCATCCGAAAGATCCCACTGCTGATCGATGGTCCATTCGAACACACCGTCGGTTTCTACCGCCTTGTACGCGCGTAACTCCTGCGTCGCCGTGGGCACCAGAGGCCGACCGAGGTGGTCCATCCTCGTGTACCAGCCTCCGGCGGGGTCGAGGGCGTGCGAGCGCGCTGGAATAGACGTCTTCGCGAGGATCTTGAAGTTGTCGTTCGGGTCGAACAGCACGAGCTCGCTAGGGGTGAATAGCGAAATGCACAGGGAGGAGAGGTAGCCGTCATTGTCTCGCATGAGCGGAGTGCACGCGCGAATGTGTTCGTCGTGCACTGAGGTCGTGATGGCGAGAGGGTTGATCCCGCGCGGACCCGGAAGCGGCGAGGTGCTGCTGTTGTAGCCGTCGGAGTGCACGCCTCCGCTCGCGAGCTCATCGAGCAGACCGGGATTGTCCGGCATCGGAAGAGCCGGCAGTGGCTTGTACTCGAGCGGCTGGGTTCCTACGGCCGCGGGCACGGTCGGTCCCGAGGGAAGCTCGAAGCTCTCGCGGCCCATCCCATCGGCCAGTACGCCGACGGGGCCGAGGCCGGACAGCATCTCGTCGAGCTGCGCTTCGGTCACCGCCGCTTCCGCGATTTGATAGAACGCATCGGCGTCGTCGGGAGTTTGACCCGTTGCGAACAACCAAGTCACTGAAAGAAACGCGGTCGCGGCTATGCGGCTTGTCGACGTGCTCATGGGCTCTCCTAGGCGCTTTTACCAATACGTGCCCAGTGTACGCGCCGAAGGGCGCCCCTTTTCTAGCCCGTGTCGGGCTCTCGATCAATGGCGCCGTGCGCGTGGTAGTATCGCGGCATGTCGAGCACATCCAGCACTTAGCGCGCGCTGGCCGCCACACTCGCCGTCGTTTTCGCGTTTGGCCTCATCGCTTGCAAGAGCAAGAGCAAGAGCAAGAGCAAGCCCGCCGAGGACAAACCCGCGCTAGGATTGCCTCTACGAGATCACAGTTGACAACGCGGTCGCTGGCGTCACGGCTCGCGCGAACCAAGAAGGAACCCTCAAATGAAGCTCTCCCGCGCACTGTACGTGTATTGGCCCGTTCTCCTGTTCGCATCCACCGCCGTCACCGGGTGGCTCTACGATCCGACTCTTCTCGAATCGACGTTTCCGTTTTCGTGGGACCTATCGAGAGTCGTTGCGAGTCTCACCTCTCCGGTGTTCTGGACGTTCGTCTTGCTCAGCGTCGCCGGAGTGGTGTTCGTTCGACGCACGTGGCAGGGCAAGTCCGGATTCACCGACACCGACAAGATGGCCACGCTCTGGTTCCTCTTGAACGCGACCTGGTTTCACACCGGGTGCGACATCATGTCGGGGCTCTTTCAGGTGATGCCGAACCTAACCGAGTCGTACATCGCGCTGAACGATGTGCACAATCTGCCGATGCACCACCCCGACCGGGTCTACTTCGACACCATCTATTGGTTCGAGGTCTTCGTCGAAGCCCCCCTCGCGCTGGTCGTGACCGCCCTCTACCTCCGCCAGGCGAAGGTACGTCCGGTCGTCGAATCCTTCCTCAACGGGCTCTACATCGCCGGCACCATCGCCTACTACATGCCCAACATCATCCTCGGCCACAGCCCCCACATCCTCATGTCGAACCTCGACCGACTGATCGCCTCGTTGTGGATCGTGGTGTCCGTCGCGCTGACCGTCCGAGCGGCTCGGCAAATCGGCGCGCGCTGACGGCCGCCTTACCAGGTAGTGAAATTCCGGTAGAATGCCGTCCATGAGTATTGCGAGAAAGTGGATGTGGTTGCTGCTTCTCGTCGGTTGCTCAGGCGGCGCAGACACATCATCCGGATCTCCGTCGGATTGGGGCGAGGTCCTCCAAACTCAGATCCAGGTTGGCGAGTTGCTGTTCGACGCGCGCGCCGCCGGGCCGCACGACGGCGAGTTGGTGATCCTGCTGCACGGGTTTCCGGAGACGTCCTACGAATGGCGCGCGCAGCTGAGCGCGCTGGGCGAGGCTGGGTACCGCGCCGTCGCGCCCGATCAGCGCGGATACTCGCCGGGAGCGCGACCGGCGAGCGTGATGGCATACGAGATTTCGTTGCTCGTTCGAGACGTTCTCGACATGGCGGACCAGATCGGGGCGCCGCATTTTCACGTCGTCGGGCATGACTGGGGCGCCGTAGTGGCCTGGGCGCTCGCTGCGCTGGCCCCGGAGCGCATCATCACGCTTACCGCGGTTTCGATCCCCCACCCGGACGCGTTTGCGGAGGCGCTCGCGGACCCGGAGTCCTGCCAACGGCAGGCCTCCGCGTATTTCGACTTCTTCGTCTCCCCTGCAAGCGAAGCGGTGCTCCTCGACAACGATGCCGCCGGGTTACGCGGCCTCTATGCCGAGCTCAGCGACGACGCCGTAGACGAATACCTCCGTGTCTTGGGTACCGAAGATGCATTGGGCGCGGCTCTAAATTGGTATCGCGCCAACATCGGCAGCCGTCAGATCATGGCAGAACCGGTGGGCCCGATTGCGGTGCCCACGCTCTTCGTCTGGAGCGATGGAGACGCCGCGGTGTGCCGGGAAGGTGCAGAGGCCACCGAGCGGTTCGTCGCAGCCCCGTACCGGTTCGAAATCCTGGAAGGGGTCAGCCACTGGGTCCCCGAGCTCGCGAGTGACGCCGTCAATCGGTTCCTGATCGAGCACCTCGCGCAGTGAGGTTCAGCGCTCTCACGCGCCAAGGCTATTTCTGTCTTAGCCCATGGAGATCACTCTGAGAACTGAGTAGCGTGGGACCAGATGTCATGTCGCGTGGCCCGCGGTGCAGATGGGGCCTTTGAAGTTACCATCGGCAGAAGCTGAAGGGCCTGGTGTGCATGCCCGTAGAGAGGGTGGCCGGTTCGTTTAGACGCGCTATCAGGGGCATATGGAAGGTCGCGACCAGGCGCGGCAGCACCGGTGATCCACAGGCCTGATAGGCTGTGGCAGTGCCGGCGACAGCGAACTCGAAGGGGGTTGGTATGGGCAAGCCAGTTTGTGTGGTCATTGGAATCGGTCCGAAGAATGGGCGGGCGTTCGCTTCGCGGTTCGCGAGGGAAGGCTACGCGGTGGCGCTGCTCTCGCGCTCGACCGATTACTCGAGCGGTCTTGCCGAAGAGCTCGGCGGCAGAGCCTATGCATGCGATGTCACCGATCCGGAGGCGATCAGGAGCGCCTTCGCTCAAGTGCGCGACGACCTCGGCGACGTTGACGTTCTTCTCTACAACGCCGGCTCAGGGCAGTTCGGCACATTTGACGACGTGCCGGATGAGGGGTACGAGATAGGTTGGCAGATCAATGTGCGGGGGTTTCTGCAGAGCACCCGTGAGGTGGTTGGGCCCATGCGAGAGCGGGGAAGTGGCGCCATCATAGTCACCGGGGCCACCGCGTCCCTTCGAGGGAAGCCGTTCACGGCCGCTTTTGCCTCAGCGAAAGCCGCCCAGCGTAGCTTGGCGCAGTCGTTCGCGCGCCAATTGGGGCCTGAAGGGATCCACGTCGCGTTGGTGATCGTCGACGGCGGCATTGGCATCGACGAGCAGACCGACGACGAGGGCACTCTGAGACCCAGCGATATCGCCGAGACGGTGTACCACCTCGCAATGCAACCCAAGTCGGCATGGTCGTTCGAGGTGGACGTCCGGCCGTTCAAAGAGAACTGGTAAGCGAGTTCGACCTTCTACCTGTGGAGGGATAGGTATCGCGAGCTCGGTGAGGAGGGGCTGGGTGCTGGGGGTCAGCACTGTCTTGCGGAGTCGGAGACGCTGATAGATGAGCCCCCTGTGTCCTTGGTCCGGTTAGCGCGGGTAACCGCGTTCCTCGAGGTCGATGCGGTCTTCTTCGAGCGCGTGTCCTGTAGCTCGCATGAGCTGTCGCTTGATGAGAGGCTTGGCGAGGGCGAGCAGGCCGCGGAGCGGGACGACGGTTTTGAACTCGACGCGGGTCGCGTCGGGGCCGAGCGACTCAAAGGTGGCGAAGCTTTCTGTGCCCTTGCTGGGACCTTCCACAATCGTGAAATGAAGGCTTCCGTCCGACTCTCGATCCATCCGGATCCTGTCGCGTCGCATGAGTCCGAGGAGGCGGTACTGCTGCCAGAACTCGCAGCCTCGTTCGTCCTCAGCGTCCAAGGCAACCGCGAACTTCGCATGCACCGGATGCTCGCCGTGGTGCTTCATATCCCCGAACTGCGCCCGAACGTTGTCGATGGGGCACCGGATCTCTTTGCTTGAGCTCACTGTCACATTGGCCATGGCGACTTCCTCCCGGAACTCCAGAGGCTCTCACCGTTTGATGCAGGAGGTCAAGCGGTTGCCCAGTAGCTCTCATAAGGAAACTTTTCGCTCGCTCGACGGCATCATGACCGACTACCCGCCGCGCCTCACAAAGGTCATCAACGAGCTAGGCGTGGGAGACTGATCACTTCACAATCACAACACGGAAGTTGTCGATGCCGTGCACATTCCTCTGCGTGCTGTCCGGGCTCGTGTTGGTGTTGCTTCGGATGTAGCCGAACGTAATCTGACCACCGTTCTCGAAGTTGAGACCGTCCGGCGTGAAGTCATCGGGGGTGAGCCCGCACCTGTACTCGGTGTTCCATGTCAGGTCCATGAAGGCCGACGCGCCTGGGTTCTGCTGGTAAGTGTACCGGGTCCCACCCTGCCAAACCGCAAACGTCCAACCGACGGCGGCGCCGGTGAAGGCGGGACCCGTGACGATGTGGCTTTCCGAGTAGTCGATGTACGCAATGGCGCCCATCTCGGACGGTGTGTACCTCCCACCAGCGTACTCGTGCAACACCCCCAAGCTGAACGCACAGTCTTCAATGGTGCAGTTTTCTTCACCAATGCTCGGGTTCTTGATCTGGTGGGTCATGCTGCGGTAGGGATCATCGACACCGTCTACGCCGTCAGATGGCGCCTGCTCGGCATCCGTCCCCGTCGTGTCCGCACCTGGAGGGGGAATCACCGTCTCGCCCCAATTGACGTCGGGCGCCGTCGGATCGCTCGATGTGGCGCCCACGAGCTCCACCTCGAACTCGCCAGCTCGATCGGCCACGAAGCTTGCTCCCATGAGCTGGTCCGCGTCTTGGATCGTGGCCATGCTCCCGGACGGCTGACTCAAGAACTGCCACTTATGGGAGCCGGTGTTGCCACTGCTGGACCCGTCCAACTCAACGGTATCTCCCACTTCGACCGCACGATCGGAACCGGCGTCCACAGTGGTGTCCCGTGCGCGTGAGAGGGGGGGATGGCAGTTACAGGGGTCGTCGCTAACCCCTTCTTGCCCCATAGCCACGAGCGCCAACACGACTAGGAAGACCTTCCCGACTCGTCGCCGCACCGTTCGCCGCGGGATCTCAAGGCTCATGGACCCGATGCTGCGCCCGCGACGCCGCCGCGGTCCACGGGTAATTCTTTGAGGCGTCCCGCCCCTATGCGCTCGGGAAGTTCTCGACGAGCAGCTTCAGCGAATCGTGTGTCGTGAAGATGCCTATGATCTTCACGCCTTCACGCCTTCCACGACGACCGCCGAGCCGTACTTGTGCTCGAGCATCTCTTCGAGCACGGCGAACAGCGAAGTATCTTTGGAGATGGTGTACGCCTCCTGGGTCATCGCCTCTTCGACGGTAATCCCACCAACGTTCCCAGGTTGGCTGCTGCGACCTCAACCTGGGAAGGCTTGTGGCCCGGCGGAGGGCCGAAGCCAGCTCTCGATGCTGATTCCCGCGGACTGTCGCTAGTCCTGGATCTCTTTACGGTACAAGTGCCAGTCGAGGTGGAAGCGTCCGTTCGGGTACGTCCCGATTCGCGTGTAGCCGTGGCGCTGATAGAATCCGGGAGCTTGGGTTTCGGCGGTCTCGAGTTGAAGGACATGGCAGCCAAGCTTGCCGGCGTGCACCTCGAACGCGCGGATCAACTCGGAGCCGATGCCGCGGCCCGTGAGCCCGTCGCCCACCACGATCTGTTTCAAGTGCGCCATGCCCCCGACCACCTTGTAGATCGCGACACCGACGCACTCACTTCCCTCGAAAGCGCCGAGTGCATAGTCGAGCTGTTTCCAATCGATTCCCTGCCGCCGATTGTGCGGAGGCCAGTGCACGTCGTTGAACTCGATAGCGGCTTGAACGGGGATCTGCCTGGTCTCTGACATGCGACTCTGGCGCCAATGGCTATCACACATCGGGTGTGCGGCATACGCACCCCTTCGCCAAGTGGACTTCCCAGGTTCGAACTGGGTCAACCGAAGAGTGAAGCCATCCCGGCTGCGAGCCCACCCTGGGAAGGCTTGTGGCCCCTGTCACCGTATGGCCATGTTCGCATGCTCTACGACTCCGTTGTGCCACTCAAAATGGAAAGAATCCCAACCAAAAACACCGTGCCGTGCGGCCTCACCAATTTTGATACCCCCGCCCACTCACGTCTGGCGCAATGGGTATGATGCGCGACCCATGTGACTGGAATCCGACGCGCTACACTCTACGCACATGCGCGAGGAACGTTTTGGAGGGGTCAACGTTCGGTTGACAGGAGGCGAGGATCGCGAGGGGGGCGGTGATGGGCCTCTCGTCGTCTTGATGCATGGGTTTGGCGCGCCCGGGACCGACTTGGTCGGGCTGTGGCGGGTGCTCGATGTGCCGCGGAGCGTTCGCTTCGCTTTTCCAGAAGCGCCGAACGAGATCCCCGGGATGCCAGGCGCCAAGGCTTGGTGGGCTCTCGATCTCGCACGCACCGAGCAGGCGATGGCTGAGGGGCCGAGGAGTTATGCGGCCGAGATCCCGCCGGGGATGGAGGAGGCGACCGATCAAGTCGTACAAATGATCGACGCGATGCAGGAGGTGCTCGGTGTTCCGAACGAGCGCCTGATCGTCGGCGGGTTCTCGCAGGGTTCGATGGCAGCCTGCAATGCGGTGTTCACCAGAAACCTGAGCCTCGCTGCTTTGGTGATTCTTTCTGGTACCCCCGTGAACCTCGCAGCCTGGAAAGCCGGCATGGCGCCCCGCAGCGGTGTGCCGGTGTTCCAAAGTCACGGCCAACAGGACCCGCTTCTTTCGTTTCAGGCGGCCGAAGAGCTCAACAAAGAGATGCGTGACGCCGGCCTTGCGACGCAGTGGGTTCCGTTTCGGGGCGGCCACGAGCTCCCGGTGCCTGTACTCGAAGGGCTGAGCCGGTTCTTGTCGGCTATCGAAGCCCCAATTTGACGCCTTGTGACGGCGTGGGGCCTTCGTGGTACCACCCGCCATGTCCTATGCGGAAACCGAAGAGCAGCAGATGCTGCGCAAACAGGTCGGTGAGATCGGACGCAAGTACGGGCGCGAATACTACACCGCCAAGGCGCGAGAAGGCTTGTCTCCAGACGAGCTCTGGGACGAGATGGCGAAGCAGGGCTTCATCGGCGTCAATACGCCCGAGGAGTACGGTGGCGGCGGCCTCGGTATCTACGAGCTGGCGAGCGTGTGCGAGGAGCTCGCGGCGGCCGGGTGTCCGCTTCTCTTGCTGCTCGTGTCACCGGCGATTTGCGCAACCGTGCTCGCGAAGTTCGGAACCGACGCGCAAAAGGAACGCTGGCTGCCGAGGCTCGCCTCGGGTGAGTCGAAGATGGCGTTTGCGATTACCGAGCCGAACGCGGGGTCCAACACTCATCGTTTGGAAACCAGCGCTACGCCCGAGGGCGAGGACTGGGTGCTCAATGGCACCAAGTACTACATCTCGGGAGCCGATGACGCCGATGCCATTCTCGTCGTGACGCGCACCGGTGGCGCGGAAGACGGGCGCGGGCGTCTATCGTTGTTCATCGTCGACGCCGAGGCGCCCGGCCTCGAGAAAACTCTCATCCGAATGCAGATCCCGGGCGCGGACCGTCAGTTTACGCTGTTCTTCGACAAGGTCCGCGTGAGCGGCGACCGCCTCCTCGGCAACGAAGGCCAAGGGCTCACGCAGATCTTCGTCGGCCTCAACCCGGAGCGCATTCTTGGGGCAGCGCTGGCCAATGGTGCGGCGCTCTGTGCGATCGAGCAGGCGAGCCGCTACGCCAACGACCGAGCAGTTTGGGGTAAGCCCATCGGCACCCACCAAGGCGTGGCCCACCCGCTGGCCCAAGCCAAAATCGAGGTCGAGCTTGCACGCTTGATGACCAGGAAAGCTGCTTGGCTGTTCGATCAAGGAAAAGACGCCGGTGAGGCCGCCAACATGGCGAAGTACGCCGCGGGCGAAGCGGCCACCAATGCGGTCGACACCGCCATTCAGGTTCACGGTGGCAACGGCATGTCGGAGGAGTACGGCTTGGTGTCGCTCTGGGCCATGGCGCGCACCCTGCGCATTGCTCCGGTCAGCCGCGAGATGATTCTCAATTTCATCGCACAGCATTCGCTGGGGCTTCCCAAGTCCTACTGAGGTCCTTGCAACGCTACCGCTTCCTGCGCCGTTTCCATCGCCTTCGTGGTAGCACGCCCGCGTCTTGGAAGCCTTCCAGCGCCGCGCGAAAAGCGTGCGCGCGCCGGTTCTGAACGATGTGTCCGCCTGGGAACTTCACGAGCTCGGTGCCGAAGTGGTCCGCGAGACGCTTGCCGTGTTTCACCGTCGCGAGGCGATCGAACTCTCCTGAAATGATCGCAACGCGTTTCGGCTCGACCTTGGGCATGCGGCAAACCGGTGTGATGGGAACGAGTTGCTCGCGGTAGCCTTCGTAGAGCGTCCTCTGGATGTCGCCGGAGCCGGGGACCAAGTCGTTGTCGTTCATGACGTCTGGGATGCTGGCGATGGGAATGTACGACAGCACGAAGTCGACGTTGGAGGTCACCGTCGCGAGAAGAGCCGCGGTGTAGCCGCCGAGGCTCATGCCTACTACTCCGACGTGGCTCGCGCCCGCCTCGCGCATGGCGCGAACCGCCGTTTGCAGATCCCAGATCGCCTGGCGGAAGCCTTCGATCGTGAAGGCGGTGTCTTGTTGCGGCCACTCGGGTGGAAAGGCGTGCCCCCTCGGCCCGTGAAACGGAAGCGCAAACAACGACACGCCGATCCCTTGGCGCTTGAACTCGCGAATCGGCCAGGCGACCCGTTCCATGAGGTGGTGACCAGACGAAAATCCGTTGACCAGGATCGCCATGGGCTTGCCCTTGATCCGAAGATTCAGGGTTCGGAGCAAGGCGGTCTGATTGTCTCGATGGCTCCGGAACTCATGCTCGATGTCGTTGAACATCAGCGGGTGCTCGCTGTGCCAGCTCCCCTCGGCGAACCCGACGCGATGTGGCGCGAGCCAGCGTTTCTTGATGTCGATTCGCCCAGGCGCAGGAAACAGCTCCGCGGGGGTGCTGCGATACGCCCGGTAGTCGTCGGTCGACGCAAACGCCCCCAGGTCGTGCACCAGCTCGTGGGGTTCCTTCAGATCGGCCGGTTGCAGCTTCGCGATCTGCGA
>QMMB01000065.1 GCA_003647035.1 Deltaproteobacteria bacterium
AAGAGCTTCGCAATGCCGAAGTCGAGGATCTTGGCAAAATCGGGGTCGTCGTCTTGGTCGACGAGGATGACGTTCTCGGGCTTCACATCTCGATGGACGATGCCAGCGTCGTGCGCGCACGCCAGCGCGCTCAACACATGCCGCCCAATGTGCAGCGCTCGCTTCCACTCGATGCCGCCTTCCGTCTCGATGAGGTCGAAGAGGGAGACGCCATCGAGCACCTCGAGCACCATGTAGAGCGTGCCGTCTTCGAGGCGCCCAAAGTCCGAAACGTTCACGCAGTTCGGGTGGTCGACGCGGCCGGTCGCGAACGCCTCGCGCTCGAACCGGAGGGTCACCTCCTCGATGCTCTCCACCTCGGGGTGCAGCAACTTCAGGGCAACCGGGCGCCGAAGCGACAGGTGCTCCGCCAGATAGACGCACCCCATCCCGCCGGAGCCGAGCACGCCGGTAATGCGGAACTTCGAGTCCAAAATGTCCCCGATCCGCGGAATCTGAGTTCCCAGGGCAGCCGGTAGCGTCGGCGCTCGGCTCCCCGCTTCTGTCGTGCGCACCGATACAGTATTGCGAAAATCAGAGGCCGTTGCCTGCAAGACTCCGGTTGGGTGCGAACACTACGCAACTACTCGCAAATACTCGAATCTGCCTGGAAGCGCGCGCGAACACATGCGAGATAGCTCACACGATGAAGAGTCGACCCAGAGGCTGTCTTCGCACGGCTGGTCTGTTGGTGATTGCCTTGCTGTCGATGACCGCAGCGACGGAGGCTCAAATTCCGAAGGCAGTGGAGTCCCCCTACGCAGCACCTCCGGACCAAGCACGGGTCGTCTTCTCGCGTCCCCGCCGCAGACAAGCAAGCAACGTGACCTATCGGATCGTCAACCACGCCGGCCGATGCCTCGCGGTGCTCGAAGACGGCTGGCAGATGGGCGCCACCATGTGGCCGGGGAGACACATGGTGATGGTTGTCACCGGCACGGCGCCGCCAACCATCCAGCTCATGGAGCTCAAGCTCAGCGCGGGCAAGACGTATGTCGTCAACCTTCGTTCGCGAGTGCACATGAAAAGCCCGGTCCGGATCCAAATCGCTCGGCGCGCGGATCAGCCGCTCGAAGTGTTTCCGCCCGCGGTCGTCAAACTGGCGCCTGTCGATCCAGACTTGAGAAGGTGCACCGAATGGGTGTCTTGGAAGCGATCGAAGATCGAAACCAGAGCCGAGCAGGTGAAACGGAAGTGGGACGAGGCCGGCGACGAGTACCGCGGAGCGCTTACCGTGCGCCGTAACGACGGTTGGACGGCAACCGAAGTGCCAGCACCCTGAGCTACGAGAGCGACTCGTCGTCGAAATCGTCGAGATTCCAGCGCTTGAGCGCCCGGCGGAAGCTGCGCCGATTGGTGTAGCCCGCATGCCGCATGATCTCGTCGCGCGTTTGGTTGCGCTCCAAACACTGGATGAGGATCGATTTGCGGACCGAATCCACCAAGACGCGGAACGTCGTGTCATCTTCATGAAGGCGGCGTTGCAAGGTGCGCGGCGTCATATAGAGCGCCGAAGCGACCCCTTCGATGCTCGCGCCCCCCCTCGGCATGAGGATCTTGATGCGATCCCGAACCGTGTCGATGAAATGATGGGACTCGATGGCTGCATGAAGCCCGGAGGCGACGCCGCGAAGCTGGCCATGCAGCGCTTGATTGCCATGCGCGAGAGGAAGGGCCCACGCCTCGTTGTCGACGAGCATGGCAGTCTTCTCCTCGCCGAACCGCACGGAGCAGCCGAACGCACGCGTGTATTTTTGAATGTCGCCGCGATACGGATGCTCGAAGTGAACCTCCCGCACTTTGAATGCGCCGTCGGTTGCGAAGCAAAGAAGCTTCATGAGGAACACCGCGAGGAACTCGATCTCGTGAGCGGTAATGGGAAGCTCGTGCTCGATCTTGTTGACGTGGATCACGTGATGCTCGGGATGCTCACCGAACGTGATGACTCGTCCGTGCGACATCAACTCTTGGTAGCGCACGCCCGCCTCGAGGCCCTCGCCCACGGTCGTTGCGCTCGTCAGCAGCAATACGACGAGATGATCCGCGCGCGGCTCCCAGGCTTCAGCGGCACTCAGCCCGAGGTGCCTATCTCCGCTCTTCGCGAGCGCGGCACGCCAAAATCGGCCCAATACGTCGCGAGGAGGCCGGCCGTTGGTATCAGTGAAGCTCGTGATATCGGCGCCGACCTCTTCGCAGAGCGCCTCGACATCCAAGCCGAGAGCACGGAACGAGTGGACCACTCCGCGGGCCCACGCCCCGGACACGCGGATGCCGTTGCTGACGTTTGTTTTGCCGGTCGAATCGCCCACCGCTGCCGATCGATCCACAAGGGCGAAAGAATTACAAGCCTCTAGGGTGAATTGTCGCGGACCGTGGCGCATTCGGTGCCCCCTTTTGTCGCCGTGGGTGCCAGATGGTCGGGTAGGTTCGAGCTTGTCATTCGGTACGAGGCGGGCACCAGCGGTACGGAACGCAGGCAAAGGATGAGCCCACCATCCCATCCTTAGTCAGGCGAAACCGCGTTCCCCAAAGATGGTGCCCGCCTCAACCTCCCCCCTTGTGGAGCCCGTTTGAGGAGCCGATCAGTGTTTCACCACGCTGATCGGCTTCGCTTTAGTTTAGGCTCGCGGGGCTGGTTTGCCCGGCTGGCGAGTGCTCGCTGTTCGCCTTGCGATTTCCGTCCCGGCCGGAGGCATGTTTCTCGCATGATCTCGAAATATGCCCGAAGGGGTTCTCCGTCCCGCGTCCGCGTCGGAAGCGCGCGAAGGATGGCATCCTTCTCCTCTTATTCGCAGCGGACCAACGACTCGATGATTTGAGCCACAGACACAGCGTGGTGGCGGGCGACGCCGGCTTGCCACCACTCCGCCAGTTCCATACGTGCTGCTCGTCACAAACACGCCCGAATCGTCTAGGCTGCCGACGGCACGAGTCTTGATGGCATTCCGTACTCGTGGGGATTCACGCTGCCGGCGCGAGCGACGAGATCCCTCGATCCTACGTACGCCGCACCCCTGAGCGCGGAGTGCGAGTTTCAGCGATTCGTTCGCTGCGGAGTGCTCGCGCATGGGTTTGCCCGGTTTCGTTGCGGAGCCTGTGGCACGGATCGCTTAGTCGCGTTCTCCTGCAAAGGTCGAGGCTTTTGCCCGAGCTGCGGCGGCCGCCGGATGACCGAGCGTGCTGCGCATCTCATCGACCACGTGCTCCCGCGCACACCGGTCCGACAATGGGTCCTAAGCCTTCCCTTCGAGCTTCGCTATCGGCTTGCATGGGATCACAAGCTTTGCCGCGCCGTGCTCGCGGTCTACACGCGTGCGTTGCTCGGCTTCTACAGGAAACGAGCCAAGGCCTCGGGGCACCGCGATGGGCGCACGGGTACGGTGACCGTCATCCAGCGCTTTGGTGGCGCGCTCAACTTGAACGTTCACTTTCATACACTTGCGGTCGATGGGGTCTTTGTTCGGGAGCCCGACGGGTCGCTTTCGTTCGCTGCTGCCAAAGCGCCCACCGACGACGAAGTCGAGGCGCTCCTCGGCGTCATTCGAAAGCGAGTCCTACGCTTGTTGGTGCGCCGGGATACACGATGACAAGCAAAGCTGGATTGACGGAGCGGACTATGCACGAGGCATAAAACTCGGTGCTCTCGGTAAGGACCCGGTATCGGTCGAGTTGGTCGATGTCACCAAGATCGACGGCACTCTGGAAGGCAATATCTTGGCGCACCATGATGTGTTCAATCTGATCAATACCTACGTCCAGGAGGAACCGGCACTCCCTGAAAACCTGGCCTTCCGTGGGATGCTGAAGGAGCTTGGCATTGAAAAGGGCAACGAGTTTTCACCGGGCAAGGAAATGCAGGCCATTCTGGACGAGGCCAAGGCGGATGCTTTCACCTACATGGAGGATTATCTGGGCTCAGGAAAAGCGTATGTCCCGTTCTGGGAAGAACGCAACTGGGGCGCTTTCCGCATCACTCCCGAAGTCATGGAGAGTAGCGCCACCTGGAACTTCGAGAGCCATCGTGATTACTACGCCCGAACACTGGACTTTGGTTATTGGGCCGTCGCTATTCCCGCTGTCTTTGACAACTCGGGAGGTGGATCAACGTTCTATCTGTTCAGTTCAACCGACGAGTCCGGCAGCAAGTTGGACGGAGCCAAGACGTATCGTCTAAAGGTGCCAGCGGACGTGCCGGTAGAGGACTTCTGGTCGGTCCTTCTGTATTCGACCAAGACCCGCACCTTTGTTGATAGC
Source organism: Deltaproteobacteria bacterium (assembly GCA_003647035.1). GTDB lineage: Bacteria > Myxococcota_A > Polyangia > Polyangiales > Houyiibacteriaceae > SG8-38. Next base: position 4,294 of record QMMB01000065.1, read on the forward strand.
TCTCAATTTGGCCTTTCTTCCAAGGATGAACTCGTGGTGAACGATGACGGAACCATCGATCTTTACGTTGGGCCGAATGCACCGAAGGGATTCGAGGCGAATCTGCTGGAAACAAACCCCGAGGAAGGATCGTTCCTTTGTTTCCGTTTTTACGGCCCCACGAAGACTCTGACCGGGGGGCAATGGAAGCTGAATGACCCGGTTCTGGTCGAATGACAGCGGCTGCTTTTGGCCGAAAGCAGACAGTCAAAAATCTAAGCAGATAGTAACTACAAACGCCCTCTCTTAGGCTCAAAGAGTTAACTTATGAGACGGAGCATAGCCAATTCAAACGCCCTCTCCGCGCGACGCCCCACGCGACATAACGATTAGTACCGCGCCATTGGGCTCTCAAAGTGGTCCCCAAGGGCTAAGAGAGTCCATCACTTCTTCTGAACGGGGGCGTGATCGAGACGCAGGGCCACGTCCCGGCTGAAGGACGGCACCGCGAGCTCCGGGGTTCGGTGTGGCTCCTCGGCCCGCACGTCGACGACACCGAGGATGGCGCCGCTCCACGGGTCGATCCACTCCCCCACCCAACGGCCGTCGACGGCTAGGGGCGGCGCGAAGACGGCGCCCTCGACGAGGCTGCGATCGGGCGTGAAGTACTCGTGGGCCGCGTTCCGGACCCAGGCCAGCAAGGTCGCGCGGCCCGAGAGCACGTGGGCCACGACCTCGTGATCGGGCGCGTCGACGGGCAGCCCCCGGTGGCGCTCGAAGGGCTCGCGCGCGAAGGGCACCCCCTCCGTCAGGCGCGCCAGCGGGGTGAAGTGGAAGTACCAGTCCTCGGGGTCGACCACGAGGTCCCACCACCAGCACATGCCGCTGCCGAAGGCGCCCGAGAAGGCGCCCGCCCACAGAAGGTCGTGGAAGCCCTCCCCTTCCGGGTCGCCCTCGCGGTTCTCCTCGAGGCCTTGGACGTCGACGCCCGCCTCGGCGAGCAGAACGGGCTTGCCGTACTGCGCCATTCGGTCGACGAGCTCGAAGATCGTGTCCGCTACGGGCAGCACCACGCCCAAGCTGTGGATCTGGTAGCTGTGGAGCTGCACGAAGTCGATCTCGGGCAGCTGCCAGACGGGCTCGTAGCGGAGCGGGTACTCCGGGATCGGGAGGTTGCCGAGCGAGGCCGCGATGGTCATGGCCTCGTCGGTGGTGCTGGTCGTGACGAGGTGGTCGTTCGGATCGAGCTCGTGCAGCAGCCGTGCCATCTCGCGGTGCCAGTCGACCACCGGGTCAATGGTCGACGGCTGCTCGGCCAGGTCGGATTCGTTCCACAGCTCCCACGCCAACAGGTTCGGCGAGTACCCCCAGCGCGCGACCACGTAGCGCAGGTAGCGGCGGAAGATCTCGCGCGCAAAGGGATCGGTATAGACCTCGTCCGGGGCGGCGAGCGGGCCGCCGTTGGCGGCATTGAAGGGGTTCGTGCCCCAGCCCGAGCCGAAGATGCTGTCGAGCTCGAAGGGAAAGTGGCTCTGCAGCGAGAGCATCACGCGCACGTCGTGCTGCTCGGCCAGCTCCATCACGCGGTCCAGGCGCCAGGCGCGGTCCATCCGCGCCGACCAGTCCTCGAGCGTCGCGGGCTCGTAGAGGAGGCCCATGTCCCACTCGGGCATCCACAGGCGGATGTAGTTCGCGCCGCTGGCGTCGAGCTTCGCGATCCAGTCCTCGTAGGCGCCGGTGCCGCGGCGGTCGGCCCAGGAGAGGTTCTCGCCCACGGCGAAGAACGGCGTGCCGTCTTCGAACTCGAGATGCTTCGCGCCATCGGGGATGCGCAGGAAGCCGTGGCGCTCGGTGTCGAGGTTCGGGAGTACGCGGAAACACTCCAATTCGCCGGCCTCTTCCCCACTGGCAGTGACGCGCAGCCAACGCCAGCGCCAGACTCCGGGGCGGGTGGGGGTGAAGCGGAAGCGCCACTCCCGGGAGCCGTCGGCCGCCAACACCTCGCTCCCGCTACTGGACTGGCTCCGGGTGAAGCCTTCGTAGAGAAAGGCGGGGACGGTCTTCCGCCGGCCATCGGGCCCGATTAGTTCAACGTCGACGGCGACTTCGTTCGGGTCGAAGGGGTTCGCGGCCTCGACGGCGATGGGGAGAGTTCGCTCGAGCCGTTCCCAGACCGAGAGCGTTACGTCGTCGCCCGCGCCCGGGCCGCATACGTCGTCGCCCGGGCCGCAACCGAGGAGCGCGAGGGACAGGACCAGCAGGAGCCGCGTGTACCGCATCGGCGCCCATACTAGCCTACCCCCTTGGCGTGGCGAGGCGACCCCACCGCGGTTGAGGTTTCATGGTGCCCACTGGGTGCGGGTCTCACTCAGCCACTCAGCTCCTGGATTGCGCAGAACCAGATGTTATGTCGCGTGGGGGTCGGAACTCGAGAGGGCGTTTGTTTCGGCTATGCTCCTGCACGCGAACTCGCACCGACTCGTCCGCAAACATTCGCCCCTTCGCCTCGAGCGAAGACTCGAAGTTGCGGGAACCCAAAGTAGGAACGATCAAATCGCGCTGGGTCAGCATCGTCGGACGGATAGTAGCAGGCCCACGCGGAGCGCCAGGCGCCGCCCATGGGCGCGGCCTTCGCTCAGCTCGTGTGGAACTGGTAGCGGGCGCCCATGCGAGGGGCGGCGAACTTGGGGAAGCGGATGTCCTCCACGATGTCCACGATGCAACCCTGCAAACGCTTGCTTCCGGGGGAGACCGTCGCGCCCTGCACCAGGCCGTCCCCGAGGATCGCGATGTCGATGGTGACCGTGCTCGGAACTTTGCCTCGTCGGGCCTCGCTGAGGACGCACTCTCGGTACATCTCGTCGAGGTGGCCATCCATCTCGGCGACGACTTGATCGCCACTCAACTGCCTCTCCGGGCACTCTTGGGTCGCGTCCCCGATCTCCACGGGCTTCTGCATCGCCTCATCGTAAGAGATCAGCGTCGCCTCCGTGCTACCGACCGTCCCCTGGTCCGCTGACTGAGCCCCACCACTACACCCGCCGACAAACGCGGCGCATCCAAGAACAAACAAAACAGATCGCATAGAATCAACATAGCCATTTGGAGGGGAGGCTACCAAACTCGCCAGATCTGATGGTCCGATTGACCGCTTGAGTGCCGAGAACGGGCGGGATACGTTCGTTCACGTTCCGATGAGGACTTTCGTCAACCACGACGTCTCCGAGCTCATGTTTCGTCTCCTATTCAGCAGCATCTTCGTGGTGCTGGGAGCGGAGCACCTCTTTCATGACGACCTCATCCAACAACTGATGCCCGAGTGGCTGCCCATGAAGCGCGCCTTCTCAGTCGCCAGCGGTGTGATCCTCCTGCTCGGCGGCGCAAGCATCGCCTTGGGCGTGCGCGTCTCACTCAGCCACTCAGCTCCTGAATTGCGCAGAACGCCTTATCTGTCTACTTTCTCCGACTTGAGACAAGGCGTTTGCATGTACTATCAGCCCCGGGCGCGCCTCCCGAAGCGCGTCACAGCCTAAGCGCACCGCGCCCCCGTGAAAGCCGCCTAGCTAGCGCCTTGCGGCTGCACCTCAAACGCCCCCACGTCGCGCATTGAGCTGCCAGCCAACTAGCGCGAAGCCTCCATCAAGGCGTGACGTTTTCCTGCCAGATCTGGCCCTCCAAGTACAGGTAGGCGACGTTCCACATGAAGGCTCGGTAAGCGCCCTCGAAGGCGCCATTGCACGCCATCATGACTGCCAGGCCATCGGAGGGGACTCGGAAGAACATCGTCCGAAAGCCGTGGATGAAGCCGTTATGGTTTTGATTGTAGGGCCATGCCCCGTTGTCCTCGCATATCACCCAGCCGTAGCCGTAGTCACAGCCATCGCCTCTTGTCACATGACCAGTGAGCGCGAGCGCGAGCGTCTCTAGGGATACGAGCGTGGGGTCACGCAGCTCCGCCTCCCATCGCTTTAGGTCTTCGACGCTTGAGTATTGCTGAGTTGCGCCAGTAGCACGGGATGGGAACGTGAGTGGCAAGGAGCCCAAGTAGGACAACGCGCCACCGTCGACATCGGGTGGAAAGCGCGGCACAACCTCCGAGTTTTCCATACCGAGTGGGTCGAAGATCCGTTCATCCATGAAGCGTTCGAACGGCTGCTCCGCGACCCGCTCGACTAGCAAGGCGAGGGTGGTGTAGTTGGCGTTGCTGTAGATGTACTGCTCGCCCGGGCCGATCTCCAACGGCTCGTCTACAAGCCAGTCGAGGATCTCCTCGTTCGTCCAACCTTGCAGCGTAGCGAACTCCGGGAATCCGGATTGATGCGTGAGCAGGTGGTGAACCGTAATCGCATCCCAGGCGGCTGGACCCTCGGGAAAGAACCTCGTGATGGGGTCGTCGAGCTCGAGCGCTTCCTCCTCGTACAAGATGAGCACCGCCATCGCCGCAAACATCTTGGAGACGGACGCGAGGTCAAAGGAAGTGTCCATCTCGATCGGGATGGACTCTTCGAGGACGGCCATGCCGTGGGTCTTCTCGATGACGACGCCGTCGGGTCCGACCACTGCGAGTGCGAAACCCGCCCCCTCGGGGTCCAAGTAGCTCTCCGCGTATTCATCGAGGTACTGCTCAATGAGCTTCGCCTCGGGGCTGCCGTCATGACCGTCGCCGCCCTGACCACCGTCGCCGCCTTGACCCGCATCACCACCTTGACCCGCATCACCGCCTTGACCGCCGTCACCGCCTCGCCCGCGGTCGCCAGCGCTGCCGCCGCTGCCGCCCGGTTCGCCAGTCTCACCGCACCCAACCATCGGCATGACGCCCAGCGCCAGCACGCACACAAATCCGAATAGGTACCGCATCACAACCTCCCCGGTCAGGCGCAGAACACCATGAAGTCGGGTGATGTGCGTGCATCAGGTGTGCCAGGTGGGACGCTGTCTTTGTTGGGGAATATGGGTACCGTGACGCGCAGCTCTTGCGTTTGAGGCGGGGGGGGGCGCAGCGAGTGCGTTGCTACGGCTGCACCTCAAACGCCCCCACGTCGCACATCGAGTCGCGTGGGAAGCCGCGTTGGTCAGTCGTCAGCGACGCACCTTCCGCATCGACGCACTCCGCTTCCGGAATCACGTCAATAGCGACGCTGCCCGCTCCAAGCGCGTGCGTTTCGGTTGGTCCGCCGTTGTCTGCAAGCGGTCCGAGCTTCAGGTCATTGGCACTGACGTTGACCTGGTCGGTTGGTTGGTCGAAGCCGCAGGTATCACCGTCGGATTCGATGTTGTAGCCGTCCGAGGCGACCTCCTCGGAGGTGCACGACTGGACCAAGCTTCCTCGAATCGTCACTGTTGCATCGTTCTCCTGCACCTCACCAATGGTGCTATTCACGATGAGGACCTCCTCCGTCGCCGCGCCCCAAACGTCCCATCCGAGGTTGCCGGTGACAGTGCTGTTCTGGATGATTGTGTCCCCCCCCACGGTGACAATGCCAAACGTGTTCGGATTTCCTATGATGGCGCTCCGCTGAACGCGAAGCACGGCACTGTTGACTATCGCGAACCAGCAACAGCTCTCGGACACTGTACTCTCTTCAAGTGTGAGCGTACCGCTGTTCTCGATCGCACCACCACCTCTTCGGCCTTCGCCTTCCCCGCCCCGCAAGATCGTGAGTCCACGGAGTATCACGTGCGCGCCTTCCCCAATGCGAAAGTCGCCCGGGTCCAAGGTCAGATGGCCCTCACCGTTGAGTTGCACGTCTTCGTCGATGACGAAGGGTGCACCGGGCACGACCGTCGTCGGACCGTCGCAGTCAAACGTATACGGGCCACCCCCTGCGGCAATGGCATCAAGGATTCCCTGCTCATCGCATGCCACCCTGCAGCTGCCTTGCTGACATGTGCCCGCATCGTCACCGCACGCGGTGTCGTTGGCCACAGGCGTGGAGTCGCACGCGCCGTCGGCACATACGCCCACGGTGCACTCATTGCTCTCGTCGCACGCCGTATCGTCTGCAACCGGGGCGAACTCGCACATCCCGTTTCCGCATGCGTTCCCGGTGCATTCGTTCTCGTCGTCGCAGTCGTCGGGGTGCTCACATTCGGGCATGCCTCCCATGCCGCCAGTTCCACCATCACCGCCGGTGCCACCGCTGCCACCATCACCACCGGTGTCACCGGAGCCGCCAGTTCCACCTGCGGCAGTCGTCTCGTCGCCACATCCACCAACGGGAAGCGCGACCAGCGCCAACACACAGACCCAGTTCAAGACTAATCGTCCCATAACAAACTCCCTTACTGCACCTCGAACGCCCCGACGTCGCACATCGAGTCGCGTGGT